>DATBIE010000227.1:0-29827 GCA_036557105.1 Terriglobales bacterium | reverse complement strand
CCGATAATCTGGTGTTGGGCGACCGGCACTGGAAGCTGGACCGCTGGAGATGAGATCAGGGGCGTTGTTCCTCCCGCGTACCACACCGGCTGTGTGTAGACGCCTCCGACATTGCCGTTCACATTGCTCACCGAAAGCGTCGCATTCGTAGCGCCCGCATGTAAGCCGTAGGTCGCGTTGCTGGCACCAACCGGGTCGGCCGAAACAGTTTGGAGTGAAACCTGAGGGGTGGTCACCATCGGGATGTAAGGGCCACCGCAGGTATAAGGAGCAAATGGGGCACCCGGCATTTGGGCGAGCGCGAGACATGAGAACAAAACAACCGCAGTAAAAACGGAGAGAATGCGCATTACTACCTCCTGGAAGAAACTTAGCGATTGGACAGCATGTGAGATGCCAGTCCGAGCATGCGCGGGAGTGTTCCGTAAACTTTACCGGTTTTCAGGGCGAGTTTTGGGTTTTGCTTATCTGCCACTCAAGCCGCGAGTGAAATTCATTGCGCAAAAACCGCAGCGAATTTTTCTTGGTTAAGTATCAGTTGTTTCGATGGCTACGCGCTGCGTGAGAGCCTTTGACCCTAAAGTGCACCGCTGGATCGCAAGGCACTGAAGAAAGCCATTGCCCTCAAGTTCCTATATAGCGGGCGTAGAGGCTGCGGGCGACGGCAGTGTCGGTGGTGCCTTTGATAATGGCGCGACCGTCTGGGAAGAGGGTCATCTCGTACGGCTCTCTCCAGAACTTCAGCAGGAAATCGGTATGACGAACCGTACCGTGAGGCTCGAGCCGTTTGCTCATATCGCTCAAATTGACGGGGCGATGGTGCTCGTGGATTTGCACAGAATTTCTACCGCAGAGCGTGATATGGGGCCGAGTGTTCCCGGCGAGATGGATAAAGTCATGATGTCCACATGCTCGGCAATCAGGACGTGGTTTCGCGGCAGAAATTTCGGTGGAACGATTTTTCCAGACGTCGTAGGAAAGCATGGTACGGCGAAGCTCCGCACGAGCGCCGATGAGGATTTTGAGTGCTTCGGTTGCGGCGATTGAGGCCGCCAGATCAACTGCGGAGTTGAGAATACCCGCAGTATCGCAAGTCTCGATGATTCCACCAGGAGGTTCCTGGAAAACGCACGCCAGGCAGGAGGTTTCTCCCGGCAGAACGTTCATTGTGACGGCATAGCTGCCGACGGCGCCAGTGTAGATCCAAGGCACGGAATTCTTGATGGCATAGTCGTTGATCAAGTATCGGGTTTCGAAATTGTCGGTGCCGTCCAGAATGAGCTGGATATCACTGAGGAGCTGACTAGAGTTTTCCGGCGAAAGATCGCTCACGAAAGGCTCGGCGACTATCTGCGAGTTGAAATTCGCGATGCTTCGGCACGCGGCAATCGCTTTGGGGACGGACTCGGCTGCGTCGGCTTCTCCAAACAATGCCTGGCGCTGCAGATTGCTGGGCTCCACGAAATCCCGGTCGATGATCCTCAGCGTGCCGACGCCTGAACGCGCAAGCAGGGAAGCCAACACAGAACCGATCGCGCCGCAGCCGACAATGGCAACTCGCGAACCGAGCAGCTGCTGCTGGCCTTCACTTCCGATACCTGCAAACAGGATCTGCCGCGAGTATCTTTCTTGCAGTTGGGGTTTCATCCCTTAAGTAGGTGAACGGACCGGATGCGTCGTTGAGGTGTGCGAACCAACGCGTCCACCCTAGTTCCGGTGCACCACGTTTATTATAAGTGGCAAGGGTACGAGTGTTGCGCCACCGCGCTCACCCGACTCGCATTCTGAACGGTGATCCACAGCCCGGTACAGGAGCATTTTTGCTGAAGAGGGGGGTTTGTCGTGTTTTCGCGATAGTCGCCATTGTTGCATCGCTGTCGACTAGGCACGTATGGGCGGCAACCCAAGCAAATGGGGCGGTCACGCGCGCTCCTGGTCAGCAACAAGAGCAGCTTGTGTTGCAAAACACGGCCTGTTTTGGAGCGACTGTTCAGCAAATTGACCTTCCCGATGTAAACGAGCACGACCGGAAAATGTTGCGTAACATGCTCCCGGTTCGAGAAGGCCAGGAGCTGGACCGAGAACAACTCCAGCAATCCATGCGACTTCTATTTGGGACGGGGCGCTTTGCCGACGTGAGCGCCAATTGCGACCGGACCGGAGACGGGCAAATGTTGTTGCGATTTGAGACCAAGCCCAATTTTTTCATCGGGCTGGTGAGTGTTGAAGGAGCTCCTGGGCATCCCACGCAGTCGCAGATGGTCAACGCGTCGAAGCTGGAACTAGGCGAGCTGTTTACGCAAGAGAAATTGAATGCTGCGGTCCAGAACATTAAAGGTCTACTGGAAGAGAGCCAATACTATCGCGGCACAGTCAGCTACTCAGAGCACCGGATTCCCGAAACCCAACAGATCCAGATTGCGTTCCATGTTCATTCCGGAGATCCGGCGCACGTGGGCAATATTACTTTCGAGGGCGCCAAAATCTACTCGGCAGGACAGATGGAAGATATCGCGCACCTCCATCCAGCCGAGACTCTTTCGGCGCAAAAGGTATCAGATGCGATCGAGCGTATTCGCAAGAGTTACCAGAAGCACAATCGATGGCTGGCGCAGGTAACGGTGGCAGACAAGAAATATGACCCTGTGCGGAACGCGGTGGACTACACATTTTTGATTGAGATCGGACCGCGCGTCGACATTCGGGCCGAGGGATTTCACATCAGCAACGCTACCCTGCATAGAAATGTTCCCGTATACGAAGAACACGCGCTTGACGACGACCTGCTCAACGAAGGCCGACGGAACTTGCTGAGCTATATGGAATCGCGCGGATACTTCGACGCCAAAGTGGAATTGCGGCAGGAGAATGATCCGGAATCAAATATGCTGCGGGTCATCTACCGCATCGATCCAGGCGAGCGGCACAAAGTTGCGATTATCCAGATTACTGGGAACAAATATTTTCGCCAGGCCGATTTGCGGGCATTGCTCCATATTCAGCCGGCGAGTCTCTCGCTTTCACATGGAAGATTCAGCGATGCACTGCTGAGGAGTGACGCGCGCGATATCGAGAACATGTATCGCTCCAATGGATTTCAGGGCGTGAAGGTCGACGCCTCGGTACAGGACAACTATGAAGGCAAGAGAAACCAAATGGCTGTGTCGATTCACATTGAAGAAGGTGCACAAACGCGTGTCGGCAGCTTTCAAATTACCGGCAGCACACAGCTGAGTAACCCAGTGTTTCAGAATCTCTATACAGGAACCGGGCAACCGTTTTCAGACGCCCGGATCGCGGAAGATCGCGACATCATTCTGAATTACTACTACGACAATGGATTTCCGAATGCGACCTTTGAAGCGGCAGCCACACCCGCTGGCGGAGACCGCATGAACGTAGTTTTCAAAATTCAGGAGGGCGAGCGGACTTACGTGAATCGCGTCCTCGTCTCCGGCCGGGAGTACACGAGAGGTTATGTTATTGAACACGAACTACAAATGAAGCCGGGTGATCCGCTGAGCCAGGGTGATCTGCTCAGAACGCAGCAGAAGCTTTACGATTTGGGGATTTTCAGCCAGGTTGACACGGCGGTGCAGGACCCTGAAGGGAAAGAACCCAGCAAGAATGTTCTGGTGCAGGTGCAGGAGGCGAAGCGTTATACGTTCACCTACGGCGTGGGATTCCAATTCCAAACCGGACAGCCCAGTGGTAGCAGCAAGTCGCCACTGGGAAACAATGGAGTCAGTCCACTCGCCTCGCTCAATATTTCGCGGTTGAATTTTCGGGGACGCGATCACACGATCACATTCGGGTCACGCGTTGGGCGATTGCAGCAGCGCGGATTGATCAGTTACGACGCGCCGCGGTGGTTCAACAATCCGAATTGGAAGCTGACGTTGACGGGATTTTTCGACCACACACTGGACGTAACGACGTTCACCTCACAGCGACTTGAAGGCTCTGTACAGGCTGAACAGATTGTCAGCCAGAAGCTGGACGGCACGCCGGTCAGCATAATGAACTATCGCATGGAATACCGGCTGGTGAAGGCCAGCAGCGTGCAAGTCAATCCGGAAGACATTCCTCCCTTGTCGTCGCCCGTGCGGGTTGGTGAGCCGGGGTTCAGCTACATCCGCAACCATCGCGACAATGATCTCCAGACTACGCGTGGGAGCTACAACACGATCGATGCAGGAGTTGCGTCGAGTTATTTTGGGTCTCAGACGGACTTCGGAAGAGTTCTGCTTCAGAATTCCACATATCATCCATTCGGAAAGGTGAACGGACGACCCTTTGTGTTTGCACGTTCCACGCGCATTGGACTGGAGCGCCCCTTCGGCGAAACGGTTACGCTGGAGCCCTGGGAGCCGAAACCCGGACCGCCCTTCATTGATTTCCCGCTGGCGGAGCGATTTTTCATGGGCGGCGGCAACTCGCATCGGGGCTTCGGGTTGAATCAGGCAGGGCCGCGGGACCCGGTCACCAATTTTCCGCTCGGCGGTTCGGCTTTGTTCTTAAATAGTCTGGAATTGCGATTCCCACCGCCGACGCTCCCCTGGGTGCAAGACAACCTAAGCTTCGCGATTTTTCATGATATGGGAAATGTGTTTACCGATGGCCACGATATGCTGCGAAGCCTGTTTCGCTGGCATCAAGACACGAGCAGGTGCTCGCAGGCAATAGGTTCGGTGGTCCAAACTGGAGCGAATGCCTCGCCTGCCGCTTTTTGCAGTTACAACTACATTTCTCATGCCATCGGATTGGGCGTTCTCTATAAAACGCCGGTAGGGCCGGTTCGGCTGGACTTCGGCTACAACCTGAACCCAACTGTGTTCCCGGGAACTGAACCGGAAATAAGTCAGAGTGATCCTAAGATCACCATCTATCACTTTACCGGGGTGAAGCAGGCGAGTCCGTTCAACGTTTATTTCAGTATTGGGCAGACATTCTGATGCAAAAACAATGGAGTTACATCGCGATGGTGGTTTTTGCGTGCTCATTCAGTGCAATTCATATTGCACGTGCCGAGGTGCTCGACCGTGTTATCGCAACCGTGAATGACCATGTGATTCTGCTCAGCGATCTGGATGACGAACTGCGATTCGAGAGTTTCACCTCTGGCCGGAAGCTTATCGATATAACAGCAGAGGAAACAAAAGCCGCACTCGACCGGCTCATCGAACAGGAACTCCTGAAAGAGCAGGTGGGAACATCAGAGCCGAAAGCCATTTCCGCAGACCAGGTAAGGCAGCAAATCGAATCAATGAAAAATGACTATGTGCGGGAGCATCCTGGAAAAATCTGGGACACCGGCTTACGGCAATATGGGTTGACAGAAAAGTCTATCCATAGCCACCTGACAACCGAACTGAACGAGTTGCAGTTTATCGATGGTAGATTTCGTCCATCTATCCAGATTTCCCAGTGGGACATCGAGCAGTACTACAAGAAAGAACTCGTTCCCAAACTGCCTGCGTCTGGTCCGGTGAGCCTGTCTGACGTCACTCCCAAAATCCGTGAAGTCCTAATTCAGAACAAGATAAGCGAGATGCTCAGCTCCTGGCTGCAGACCGTGCGTTCGCAAGCGCAAATCCGCATTCTAAGTCCTGTGCCCAACTCATATCTCATGTCCCCGCAATCGGGAGCCCAATGAGTTGGCGTCCAATGCCATGGGGGAAGGTAGGCAAGTCCTTTCTGCTGGTGATCCTCGTTTTATTCCTGTCGCTTTCTGCATTTCTTTGGTATCTCACGACCGATTCGTTCCAGCAGATTGCGCGCCGCAGGCTGATCGCAGCGATCGAGAATGCAACCGGGGGGCACGTGGAAATGGGAAGTTTCCATACTGTTCCGCTGCGTCTTCAGGTTGAGATTCGTGATTTGACTATTCACGGACGGGAGGCGGCCGGCGAGCAACCATATGCGCATGTGGACCGGCTTGTCGGGGTCATCAGTCTTTATTCGGCATTGGGTGCAAAGCTGGCCTTTCACTCGCTAATGTTGCAGCATCCTGTGATTCACATCATCTTTTATCACGATGGAAGTACGAACCAACCGGCGCCTGCGCGCCAGGGCAATACCGACCTTGAAAGTCTCTTTTCGTTTTCAGCACGCCGGCTGGAACTGCGTAAGGGGGAATTGCAATGGCAAGATCAGCGTTTACCGCTGGACTTTACCAGCGACAATGTATCGGCCAATCTTAACTATTCATATCTACGGCTCCGCTACTCTGGAGACCTGATCATCGGCCGGGTTGAGAACCAATTTCCAGGTTTGCGCCCTATAGCCTGGACTTGCGAGGCAAGATTCAGTCTCGATCGCACTGGACTACGGGTCCAATCATTGAAGGCAATTTCGGAGCGGTCAGAGCTGCGTGCCAGCGACGTCCGCTTCGACTTTCGCAACCTCACAGCAGACGGCAAATATGATCTCAACCTTGATCTCGCGCAAGCTGGAGCAGTCGCACGGCAGCCTCAACTGAAAGAAGGGACGCTGCACATTCTGGCGACTGGGTCCTGGGCCCGTTCCGGATTTGTCTCTGAGGGGGAATTTACCCTCCGTGATTTGGCATTGCAGGACAGCATGTTTTCCGAACGAGATCTTTCGGGGAATGGGCATTTTTCATTGGATGAGCAGAAGATTTTGTTGTCGCAGGTGCAAGGTCAATGGGCACACGGAAGCTTTTCAGGAGATGCTCAAGTCGTGAACTGGCAGGCGACCCGAGGATCACCAAGGAACCAAGAACAACAGGCCGTAATACGCATGAAGTTAAAAGATCTATCGCTCTCAGGAATTCTGGCCGGACTCAGGCCGAGCTTTGGCGTGAATAAGTTGAAATACGCTGGAAACGTTTCCGGCAATGCCGATATTCGCTGGAGGCAGTCACCTCGGTACGCGCAGGCCAATATAGCCGTAGATGTAACGCCGCCCGCAAAGGTATCGCGCGATGAAATCCCATTTAGTGCACGAGCCGCAGGGACATATGACCTTGCATCCGGAAATGTAACGTTGAAGGAGTTTGCCGCGAACACTTCGGCGTCCCAGATACATGCTTCTGGCTCCTTGGACTCATCTGTGAAGGTTTCATTTTCGACCGATCGGGTCTATGAATTGCAGCCAATCCTCGCTCGTCTATTTCCAGCGGGAACGCCGGTTGTCGTGAACGGACACGCCGCTTTCAACGGGACGGTAAGCGGGCGATCATCAAACTTGCGTCTGGCGGGGAATTTGCAGTTGCAAGACTTCATGACAGTGGCATCGTCGTCTCAGTATGGAGCACGGCAGGTCCACTGGGATTCGTTAGTTGCGGATGTACAGCTGTCGTCTTCGAATTTGGATCTCCACAATGCATTCTTACGGCAGGGGGAAACAACAATAACAATCGCCGGAACGGCAGGGCTGGTGGGCTGGAATCTTGCGCCTGCAAGCGCGCTACAGTTCCAAGTCGGTGTTCAGAACGCCAATGTCGCAGAATTGGCCAGCTTAGCGGCGCACCGGGACGACATTTCGGGTCAGCTTTCCGGAGCTTTTCAACTCAAGGGTACGCGTGCAAGGCCGCAGGCGAAAGGTACGTTCAGGTTGGAGCATGTAGTGCTAGCAGGCCAGAAATTTGATTCGGTGAATGCGTCCGTCCGGCTGAGTGACAGCCACTTCGGACTTTCAGATATCCAGATGGTGCGCGGCGATGCGCGGGTTAGTGGCGCTGGGACCTACGATCTCAACTCAAAAGCATTTGACTTGAATATTCATGGGAGCAGATTCGATATAGCAGAGCTTCCGATATTCGCGGACTCGTCGAAAGTAAAGCTCGCCGGCACCCTGAATTTTTCTGCGCAGGCTTCAGGTACACCGTACGCACCGCAAGTGACAGCCGACCTCCAGCTTCAAAACGTGGCTTTAAATGGTGAACCAGAAGGGAACTTGTCACTGACTGTGGTTTCGCACGGAGCGGATGGCCGCATTACGGGCCGGTCCGATCTGAAAGATGCGGACCTCCAGATGGATGGGACGGTACGGTTACGAGATGAATGGCTGGCGAATATGGATTTTCATTTCGCTCACTTAAATGCGGACCCATTCATTCAGAGTTACACCCATCGACATCTGGTGAGGCATTCGATCGTTGCGGGCGATGTCCAGCTCAGCGGACCGCTTCGCAATCCGGAGCAGTTGAATATTACGGGAGATCTCAGTGACTTCTACGCGGACATCGGAAAGACCAGCTTCCGTAATGATGGGCCGATCCGCTTTGCGCTGGCCAATCGTGTATTTAAAGTGAGCGGGATTCATATTGTGGGCGAGAACACCGATTTTTCGGGCGCGGGCTCCGTGCAACTTGCCGGCAATCGCGCGGTCGATTTTCAGGCAAACGGCAGAGCCGATCTCAAGTTCATACAGACCTACGATCCGGACATCGCTAGCTCAGGGACGCTCTCGGGCGAGGGAAAGATAACTGGAACAATCGACGCTCCGCAAGTAAAAGGCACGTTGCGGATTTCCAACGGGGCCGTTACCGATGTCAATGTACCGAGCGCGCTGAGTGACGTAAACGGGGTACTTTCATTCAGCCAAAACCAGGTCATGATCGAGCAACTGAGCGCTCACGTGGGAGGAGGCACAGTCGGATTTACAGGACAAGCGACTCTGGCGAACAGTCAACTGAATTTTGATGTGAACGCCACTGCCAATTCCGTCCGGCTTCGCTATCCGCCCGGAGTCAGTTCTACGGCAGATGCCAGATTGCACTGGGCTGGCAGTTCCTCGGGATCGTTGCTTTCAGGCGATATAACAGTAACGAAGCTGGCCTTTACGCCAGGGTTCGATTTCGGGGCGTATCTGGAGCGCACTGCTGAAATTTCCAGTCTGCCACAGACAGATCCTGTGTTGAATACGATTCGCCTTGATCTGCATGTGACGACCACGCCCGAACTGCAGATGCAGACCAGCGTCATTCGGCTGCAGGGTTCGGCGGACATGCGAGTGCGCGGCAGCGCCGCTAAGCCAATTCTGCTTGGCCGAGCAGACGTGTACGAAGGGCAAGCTTATTTCAATGGCACCAAGTATCGGCTGGAGCGGGGCGGAGTGTCGTTCAGCAATCCAGCCGTCACAACGCCTTTTCTCGACCTTGAGGCGGTCACGCGGATTCGCGATTACGATGTGACACTTTCGCTTACCGGCGACGTCAGCAAGCCGAATGGTTTGAAGGTGAACTACCGTTCTGATCCGCCGCTGCCGACTTCCGACATTATTGCTCTGCTGGCATTCGGCCAGACCACCGAGGAATCAGCCCAGCTTCAGCAGGGAAGCGCGCATTCCGCGTTCAACAACCAGGCTTCTAATGCAATGCTGGCGGCAGCGCTGAACGCCACTTTGAGCAATCGCGCGCAGCGGCTCTTTGGAAACAGCCGCATCAAGATTAATCCCCAGGGAATCGAATCCGAGACTTCAACTACTACTCAAAACGGTCCAGCGGTAACAATTGAACAGCAGGTGAAAGACAATCTCACGTTGTCGTATACAACCGATGTATCGCAGACCTCACAACAGATAATCCGCGGAGAATACAACGTGTCGAGGAACATTTCGATTGTAGGCATCCGCGATCAGAATGGCGTCGTAAGCTTTGACATCGAAATTCGACGCCGCAAGCGATGAATTATTTCACCCAAATGGCCGCGAGTGCATCCAACAGCGCTGATGTTTCATCCCGAGATCACTAAGACAGATACATACTTCGAGGAGCGCCAGCGAATGGTGCAGTCACAGCTCCGAGCTCGTAGCGTTCGCGATGAGCGTGTTCTTGAAGCCATGCTGAGCGTGCCACGGCACGAATTTGTTCCGGAAGAGTATCAGGCGATTGCATACGCTGATCGTCCGATCCCGATCGATGAGCACCAGACGATTTCTCAGCCTTTCATCGTTGCTGTTTCATTGCAGGCGCTCGGGTTGAGGGCAGCAGAGTCGGTGCTGGAGATTGGTACGGGATCCGGATATCAAACCGCATTGCTGGCTGTATTGGCGCGAGTGGTGTACTCGGTTGAGCGGCATTCATCTCTGGCGCGTAAGGCTGAGAAGACGCTTTCCCGACTCGCTATGAACAACGTAAGAATTTTCGTCGGCGATGGCAGCAACGGGTTACCGGAGTTTGCTCCCTACGATGCGATTCTTGTGTCGGCAGCCGCCCCCAAGATTCCCCGGAGCTTGCTGGACCAGTTATCAGACGACGGCCGGATAGTGATTCCGGTGGGCCCGCCACATGCGCAGCAATTGCAATTGGTTCGCAAGGCCAACGGAAAAATCCGAGTCGATGTGATCGAGGGCTGCCGATTTGTGCCACTGATCGGCGTCGGAGGCTACTGATTTTCCTTTACAATGCTCTGTGCTTCTCCTGAAAAGCCTGCGTGTCACGCTGGAAATGATCAAATGGGAGCACTCCATCTTTGCGCTGCCATTTGCACTCTGTGGCGCGATGCTGGCGGCCAGAGGTTTTCCTACCGCGCATCAGATCATGTGGATCATCGTGGCAATGGTCGCAGCGCGATCGGCGGCGATGTCCTTTAACCGACTGGCGGATGCCTCAATTGACGCCGCTAACCCGCGAACGCGCACACGCGCTCTGCCCGCGGGAATGTTGACGCAAGATTTCGTGCGCAATTTCGTGATTATCTTATCGGCAATTTTTGTCTTTTCCGCATGGGAACTAAACCGCTTAGCATTTTTCCTTTCGCCGGTTGCTCTGGCGATCTTACTGCTTTATTCATACACAAAACGCTGGACACGCTGGTCACATCTGGTGCTCGGTCTTGCGCTTGGCATTGCACCCGCCGCGGCATGGATTGCAGTGCGCGGCTCGCTTGATCCTCGAATTCTATTGCTCACGGCAGCTGTCACCTTCTGGGTCGCAGGCTTCGACGTGCTGTACGCCTGCCAGGACTTCGATTTCGACCAGCGCGCCGGGCTGCATTCCATTCCGCGTTACTGCGGCATCGGAAACTCCTTGTGGATTGCGCGCGCGCTTCATGTGGCCATGTTGTTCCTGCTTGCCGCTCTGCTGTGGGCGTTCAACCTTGGCGCGTGGGCGATCTGCGGAATGGCGGCTGTGGTTGTGTTGCTTGCTTACGAACACTCGCTGGTGTCGAAAGACGATCTTAGCAAGTTAAATGCGGCGTTCTTTACGATGAACGGCATTATCTCCATAGTCTTTTTTGTTTTCGTCGCGCTAGACCTTCTGCTTCGGCATTCAATTACAATGTAGCGCTGCTCTGAGGAGAACATGACCAAACTCATTCTTTCGGTGTTGTGCATTGTACTGTTCTTTTCGCTTTCTGTTTTTGCGCAAAGCCCGCCACGTGTTACTTCTCCTGAAGTCCAATCTGATAATCACGTGATCTTCAGGTTTCGAGCACCTAACGCGGTCAAGGTGGAAATAGAAATTGAAGGTCAGGCGGAGCATGTCCCGATGCAGAAGGACGAACAAGGTGTTTGGACCGCGACGATCGGGCCGTTACAGCCCGATATTTACGGCTATTCATTCATTGCGGACGGCGTGGCTCTGATCGATCCGTCCAATCCACTAATGAAGCCGAACCTGCTGAATACACAAAGCGCTGTTCACGTGCCCGGGCCATCGTCTTCTTTGCCATGGGAAGTGAGTCAGGCGCCGCATGGAGTAATTCATCACCATTTCTATCGTTCCAAGATCGCCGATCTTGATAGCGACTTTTATGTATATACGCCTCCCGACTATGAGACGCACAAGAAGGAAAAATATCCGGTTCTCTACCTGCTGCACGGCTTCAGCGACGACGCAAGCGGCTGGACGGCAGTGGGGCGGGCGAATGTGATCCTTGACAATCTGATCGCCGAAGGGAAGGTAAAGCCCATGATCGTGGTCATGCCGCTCGGCTATGGCGACTACGACGTGATCCGGAAAGGATGGGGTTCGTGGCAGGACAAAGATCTTGCTCACCGCAATCTCTCGAAATTCACGGACGTTCTTCTCAGCGAAGTCATGCCCCAGGCCGAGGAGCTTTATCGCATAAAGAAAGATCGAGAATCCCGCGCTATCGCGGGCCTTTCGATGGGCGGAGCGGAGTCATTGCTGACCGGATTGAATCACCTTGATCAGTTCGCATGGGTGGGAGCATTCAGTTCCGGCGGCATCGATCTGCAGGACTTCGGGACGGAATTCCCAGGACTTGATGCCGGCGCGAACAAAAGGCTTAAGGTACTGTGGATCGCCTGTGGCACGGAGGACGGCCTGATCAAAGTGAACCGCCAGTTCAAGTCTTGGTTGAAGAATAAAGGCGTAAATTACACGGATATCGAAACTCCTGGCGTGCACGATTGGATGGTCTGGCGGCGAAATCTGGCGACGTTCGCGCCCTTGCTGTTCCGGTAAAGGAGCTTTGCGATCTTCGGCGGTTAGAAAAGCAAGATCTCAAACCGCAAAGAGCGCTACGGGATCGGCCAAGGTCGCAAAGTAATTCTTTAATCTCCTTAACGCAGGAGCCGTATTGGCGGCCAGCTTTGCGATGCGCCAGAGTACATGCTCACCGTATTTTCTAAGCGGCGAGTTCCGTCGTGGATAGCGATCTGGTGCGGCTTGTCGGTTTCGTAGCCGTCCCAAAGCGAGACTCCGGCGTAGGCGCCATCTTTCCGCAGAATGTAGTACACCATGTCGACGAACTGCAGGCGCTCTTTGTCGCCGTTATAGTTGCGGACAATTCGCTTGAGAGCGTCCATTCCAGCATCGAGCGGAGACATTCCTCGCCGCATGTTTTCGACGATTGTGTGCGCCCCCACCACCTTGATGTTTTCTTCGCCGTTGCCGGTTGCGCCTGCTGAACCCACATCCTGGTCGGTGTAGCAGCCCGCGCCGATGATCGGAGAATCGCCAACCCGTCCGGGAATTTTCCATGCCAGGCCGCTGGTCGTGGTGCAGCCGGAGATTTCATTTTTTTCGTTCAGCGCGGAGCAATGAATGGTGCCGGTGGGTGGGAAGACCACATAGCGGATCGCCTCCTCGCGAAGCTCCGGCGGAATTCCAATATCGGCGGCAACGTGGTTCATCCTCTGCAACCGAAATTGCCATTCGTCTGCATGAGTGGACCCAGAGAATCGCTTCCGCCAGTCAGGGTTGTCGATACCAGGACCCCACCAATCGGAATGCGTCTCCTTCCATAACAGCCATTCCTTTCTCGATTTGTCCGTGAGGAGGTTCTCGCGAGGGAAACCCTGTGCGACCGCAAAGCGTTCCGCTCCCTCGCCAACGAGCATCACGTGGCCGGTATGAAGACGCACTGCATTCGAGACCAGCGAGACATTTTTTATGTTGCGAACACCACCCACCGATCCAGCCGTGCGAGTGGGTCCATGCATGCAGCAGGCATCCAGTTCGACCACGCCGTCTTCGTTTGGATGCCCGCCAAGGCCGACGCTTTCGTCAGTGGGATCGTTCTCGGGTCCCTGTACCACCTTGAGCGCGGATTCCAGGGTGTCACCGCCTCCAACTAGGAATGAATATGCAGCGTCCAGATATTTGTATCCATTTGCGGCGCAGATGATAACGGGGAGCTTGGCCGCACGCTTCTGGTTGTTGCTATTTTTGGACGGCGTTTGGGCTGCAAACACAGAGTTGGTTAAATGAAGTGAGGCGGAGCCGGCAAGGGCCGTTGAAAGAAAATCGCGGCGGGAAACGGACATGTCTCTCCTTTTTAGAAAAATTGTGACGCGCTAGTCGAGAAGAAACGTTATACCACTCGAGCGGGCACTGTGCGCAAAAGGCAGGACAAGAATATCCGGTCCATGTAATCAAGTTACGACGCCAGCAGTTGATTGGTGTTGCGATCAGCACGAAATCGCAACAAGGCAGCGATATTTCCGACTCGATCAAACGCCTCATGTCTCGGAACCAGCACCAATTCGATGTTGTTTTTGATTGCAATTGGTACCAGCGCTTCGCAAACATCATCCAGCTTCCGAGTGGCGCGGCCGCAGAGCGGGCAGTAAGGGACGATATGGGAGTCAAGATGACCGCAAGCGGTGCATTCAACCGCTCGGGCCGTGTACTCGCTGCTCATGAGCAACGTTTCGACTTCACCGAGTTCTGTAGCGCGCAGTACTCTTCGTAATCCGGTTACGCCAAGGCCGTTGCCTCTTGCGGCGTCAACTGCTTCGCGAAGCAGGAGCTGATGATGCTGCGAAAGGGAGGCTTGCACAATGCGTTCCGCCTCGCGGCCGGCTTGCGCGTCCGTCAACGCGCTCATATCGGCGGAAAACCGCCCCAGCAACTTTTTCTGTAGATCGGGGTGAAGTTCATTTTGGAAACCGGGCCAGTTCACGTCATGGCAGCCGACCACGAGGGCTTCGTACAAGTTCTTTTCTGCACTATCTTTCAAAAATTCTGCAATTTTGCGGTAGTGCCGCAATACTTCGTTCTGTTCATGACGCTGAGCGTGACCGCCGTCGTATCCTGCGTATCCGTCACTGCGGCCATGACGGGGAGTGGTATTGGTGATTGCACTTTGCTCACGCAATCCATCGAATTGCAACTCCAGAAATCGGGCCCGTTGGCGGTCTACAAGTGCAATCCAGAGTCGCGGGTATTCGGAAAACACGGGCGCAAGCGGCTTAAGATGAAAACGCCGGTTCACAAATAGTTTGGTGGAAGCAGCCACTACGGGAACATCGAAGTCATGCCAAATGCCACGCGGACCACATGCAAACACAGCTTTGCCGCGCGCCTGGTTCCCATGCAGACGTTCGGCGAGTTCCAGGACCTTCTCCAGGTCGCGAATGGCGTCACGATTTCCGACATTGATATTCAGCTCGTGGATGGTCCTTCGTACCAGGTCTTTGGCAGCAATTGTTTCTTCCCGATGCGACTTGTCCTGTGGAGTCGTAGGCATGAAGTAGAACGTGATCGCGAGTTCGCGAGAATCGTGACATTCGAAAGAGGCAAGTTGGCGTAGCTCTTCACGAGAGATCATTTGGGCACTCCGGACTAATCTGTTCCTGTGTGCTGAAGCAGCTTGTCTTTCAGTGGATTTTCAACCCGCATGTTGCGGCGCAACGCTTCGCGTGCATCGCGCACCGACTGCCGAACCTGCTCAGGCGTGCGATCGACAATCGTGGCAATCTCCTTCAGAGAGAAGCCTTCAATCGCGTACAAGATAAAAGCTTCACGATCTTCACGTTTAGCCTTTTGCAAAGCAAACTGCACCAGAGAAATCATCTCATCGGAATATGCGATCTGCTCGGGAGTAGATGCTTGCTGGTCAGCGATTCCGCCCTCACCGCTATACGCTTCGTCGGGTTGGTAGAACTGTAGACGGTTTTCATCGTCATTTGGTGCCCCGTCTCTGTTTCGCATTGTGCGTTGAATCGCAACCTCTTCGCTCTCATTCGCTTGCCGCAAGCCAAAATCATTTAACGCGCGAATCGCCAAGCGGTAGAGCCAAGGCTCGAGCGTGATGCGATCGGGCTTATCAATCTTTTCATCCAATGCGCGGGCGACAGCTTCATCGACCACTTCTTCCCAGCTCAGAGAACCGGGTTCCAGATCGCCGGAACTTTCACGAAAAGAAATCTCGCGCTCCACAAATAGCCGCAAACGACGCAAGTTAGCGTTCAAATAGGACCGAATATCTTCAGAAGTTGCTGTGTCAGGCGCTACTGCGGCGAAGGTCTGCTCGAACGGGACTGGAGCGGCGGGAATGCCTTCGAGCGCCCGATGACGCCTCCAGGAATGTGAATTGCGCAACAGTTCTTTGTGCTTGCGAATCTGTTCCATGAGATTATCGAAACCCGCTTTGATCGCCGCCGTCGGCGAGGGTGCGGATTCCTGAGTCGCCATCTGTCCAGAGGGTAGCCGCAGATTGAGGGACACAACAGTTCCCTCGCGCGGGGAGTTCTGTTCCACCGAACCTTTCAAGTGTATGAGATCGGGACGGAAAACTTGTAGTCTTTTTTGAACTTTCGCAATCCAGTGTTGAATTTCTTTGTCGATATCGGGAGTTCTATGAATCTTGTAGCTGATGTGGACATTCATGCTTGCCTCGGATGCGGGAAGAAGGTCCCGTGAAGCCTTCGCAATGCAAATTCTACACCCGCTCCACAAGCGGAACTTAGAAAATCGAGAAGAGCTTCTGCCGTTCGGTTCGCTTTTGGATGCTGAACAGAAAAGGGTGAAAAAGTGAGCTGGGAAATACGCGGTTCTCACGCAACGCTTGACACTGCGGTGATCTCTAAGAATGTGAGATGAACGGCCTGGTTGCGCATAACCACAGTTGCTGGCGCTTGTTGTTGGCGATCATAGTGGCGACGAGTGTGGAAGCGGGTTGCGGCGGCGTTAGTTCCGACGGAGGCGGCGGTGGAGGAAAGGTCCCCCATGTTGCGCACGTGTTCGTACTGGTGGAAGAGAACCACTCGTATGATCAAGTGATAGGCAACTCTGTCATGCCATATACCAATTCGCTGGCCCAACAGTATTCGCTGGCTACGCAATACTATGCGAACCGGCACAACTCCTTGCCCAATTACTTCATGCTTACCGTTGGCGATCTGGTCACTACCAACGATCTATATACGGGAACGGTGAAGGCAGACAACGTGACGCGGGCGCTTGGTGCGGCCGGGAAGAGCTGGAAAGTATATGCCGAGAGTCTTCCGGAGATAGGCTATCTGGGCCCAACCGTCGGTCCCTATGGCAAGGACCACAATCCGTTTGCATATTTCTCTGATGTGCTGAATAGCAAATCGCAAGCGGCGAACGTGGTTCCATTTAGCCAACTCGCCACAGACCTGAAGAACGGGAGCCTGCCTGACTACGCGATGATCGTGCCAGATTTCCAAAGTGATGGTCATGATTGTCCGAAGGGAATTTCCAATTGCACAGACACCGACAAATTGGCAGGAATCGATGGCTGGGTGAAGGCAAACGTAGGACCGTTGATCAGTTCTTCAGCGTTCAACAATTCTGTTTTGATTTACACCTGGGATGAATCTTCGCCCGACGATTTTGCGAATCGCGGTGGACACATTGCGACAATTCTGATCGGTTCGCCAGTCAAGCGTGGCTATCAATCCAAAACCATGTACCAGCACCAGAGCGCGTTGCGACTGACTATGGAATTGCTGGGAGTGAAGGATTTTCCTGGCGCGTCAGCAGATGCGCCGGAAATGAATGAATTTTTTTAGGGGCACGCTAAACTGCGACCGTGACGGATGTTTCCGTCCGGACAACCGGTCGATACAAGGTGTCACGCTCGATCGGTTCACGGCCGGCAGCGCGGATCAGCCGAATCAGTTCCTGGCGGCGCATTCCTTGTGGAGTGGTGGCGCCGGCATCGTGGTAAATCTTCTCTTCGATCACTGTGCCATCGAGGTCGTCTGCCCCAAAGCGCAGCGCGATTTGCGCGATCTTCGGCGTCAGCATCTGCCAATACGCCTTAATATGCGGAAAGTTGTCGAGCACCAGTCGTCCGACTGCGATCTGCTTTGTGTCGAGCATGCCAGTGGTTTTTGGCAGGTGTTCGAGTGCAGTGTTTTCCGGATGGAACGCCAGCGGAATGAAAGTCTGGAATCCGCCAGTTTCATCCTGTAGCGTGCGGAGCTTCATGAGGTGATCTACGCGATCTTCGTCGTTCTCGACGTGGCCGTAAAGCATTGTGGCGTTCGATTTCAGGCCGATCTTGTGCGCCAAGCGTGCGGTTTCCAGCCACTGGTCACCATCAATTTTGTGGTCGCAAATGATGTGACGAATACGGTCAGCAAAAATCTCTGCCCCGCCCCCGGGAAGGGAATCGACGCCTGCATTTTTTAGTTGTTTCAAAGTCTCCGCGATCGAGAGCTTGGCGCGTTTGGCAAGATAGGCAACCTCGACCATGGTGAAAGCCTTGAGGTGGACCTGCGGAAAGCGCTGCTTCAATCCCGAGACGAGGTCAAGAAAGTATTGAAATGGCAGATCAGGATGAAGCCCGCCCACGATGTGAAACTCGGTGACGGCCTCGCTGTAGCCGGATGCCGCTGTTTCAAACGCCTCGTCCAGCGCCATTGTGTAAGCGCCGGGAGCATCTTTCCTCCGGCCGAATGCGCAGAGCCGGCACGCCGCTATGCACACATTCGTGGGGTTGATGTGCCGATTGACGTTGAAGTAGGTGGAATCGCCATGCATCCTCTCGCGAACGTGATTCGCAAGCCAGCCGACGGCAAGAATGTCGCCTGTGCGATAGAGGGCCAAGGCGTCTTCAGAGCCGAGACGTTCGCGCGCAAGGACCTTCTCGTAAATGGATTGAATACGCGGATCGTCGGTCTGAAAGGAATGCGCTGCGGGCATCACCTTTGATGATACAAGTGGCGAACGCTCAGTGGCTAGTGGGATTGCGACCACCCTTGCAAGACGCAATGTCTAGGGGCAACTCCGGCACGGATCAGAAACCTCCACCACAGAGGACACAGAGGCACACAGAGCAAACCCACAGAGCGGTTGATCCATTCTGTGATCTCCAGTGTAACCCTGTACGCTCTTTGGTTGGGCTTTCCTCGCTGCTAGGAAAATCTCACTTTTACATCGGGCTTTTTTGCAAGGTGTGTACTATCAATGAATCGTACCTTGCCGGTCATAAGTGTTAGAACAATTGAGGACGTGCGCGTGCCCTCGCCGAAGAAGCGCACACCTCGAAGCAGGGCGCCGTCAGTCACTCCGGTAGCGGCGAATATGATTTGCTCACCTGGAGCCAGATCCTCAGCGCAGTAAACGCGATTTTTGTCCTTGATGCCCATACGCGCGATTCGTTCCTCCAGTTCCGGCGTGTTGATCACAAGCCGTCCTACCATATACCCGTTCAAACAACGGATAGCGGCGGCTGTTAGCACGCCTTCGGGAGCGCCACCCGAACCCATCACGGCATGAACTCCGGTGCCGATAACAGCCGCGGCAATTCCAGCGGAGAGATCGCCGTCGCCGATTAGGCGAATACGAGCGCCAGCAGCACGAATCTCAGAAATCAGTTTTTCGTGTCGAGGCCGGTCTAGAACCACCACGACCAGATCTTTTATATCGCGCTCAAGCCGCTTCGCTATGTGCTTGAGATTTTCGTTGACGGAGGCATCCAGATCGACCGCGCCTTTGCAGGAGGGGCCGACAACGATCTTTTCCATGTAGCAATCGGGAGCGTGAAGGAGTCCTCCCGCTTCCGAAGCAGCAAGGACGGTGATCGCTCCTGCCGCGCCGGTTGCGCACAGGTTCGTGCCCTCGAGGGGATCGACAGCGATATCGACCTCGGGAACTTCCGTGCCATCTGGGAATTCGGCGCCGAGTTTCTCGCCGATATAAAGCATAGGCGCTTCGTCGCGCTCACCTTCACCAATGACGATGCTGCCCCGCATGGGAATCGAGTCCATGGTGCGCCGCATGGATTCGACTGCCACTTTGTCCGAAAGTTCGCGCTCGCCGCGTCCCATAGTACGGGCGCAAGCGATGGCCGCATTTTCCACCACACGCAAAAACTTGGGGGCAAGATCGCTTTCTATGTTCTCGCCAAAACTGCGTGCCTTGCCTTCTGAATTTGGTTTTTCGGAAGTGATTTGCACTGACATAGCCAGTTCCCTTTCTGAGCCCGACGCGACTGAGCGACCTGAGACTATAGCGCGAATGGCGGGCGGAGGAAAGCGACGACGGTAACCAAAGCGGTCGCTTCGAACGCCTCGAGGTTTCTCGAGGGCTTTGAGAGGGGAGGCAGCTTGGGGCGACATCAGGTGGAAGCCTTTCTGGCATAATTTTCCAGATGAATGCCGAAAGCCGTTCTGTGCTTTGCTTCTCATTGCTCATTCTTTTGGAGGCAGCCGCTCTGGGTCAGCAAGCGCCGGCGACGGTGAGCTTCACGCTTGAGTTCGTCGGTTCGAACCCGAGTCACTACGAAATTCAGGTTGCTAGTGATGGGCAGGGTTCCTATTCGTCCAACGGAAGAATCGACGAGCACTCAGAGGCGGTGGACGGAGGTGCGGAGGAGTTCCGTATCTCAGATACGCTTCGGGAACGAATTTTCGATCTCGCCAGGCGCGCACACTACTTCAGCGGAAAAGTAGATGCGGGGAAAAAGAACATTGCGAACACGGGTACGAAGACGCTCGCCTACAAGGACGCGACCCACGATTCCAAAGCGACGTATAACTACTCAGGGCAGCAGCCCATCGAGCAACTCACAGTACTTTTTCAGGGACTCTCTACCACGCTTGAATACGGTCGGCGATTGGCGTACTTTCACAAATACGAAAAACTCGCGCTCGACAACGAACTCAAGAAGATGGAAGAGTTGCAACGGGGTAACAATCTTCCTGACGTTAAGGCCGTGGCGCCGCAACTGACACAGATCGTGAATGACACATCGGTGATGAACGTCAGCCGCGCCCGCGCCCAGAGATTGCTAGCAAGCCAAACGAAATAGCTACTGAACCAGAATTCCTGCGTAACCCACAACCGTGTTCCGGTCGCCCGATGCGTCGGCTGAAGTTGCATAGTGCACGAGTTCTGCTCTGTGCGCGCCTAGTTTGCGCGCCGCCGTCAACATCGTGATGGCCGGGCCAAAACCGCACATGCTGATGCTTTCATTGATCACTGTTTCATAGAGCCCCGGAGCATCGAGCGCGAGAATTTTTTCGATTGCCTTGTGGTCCTTGGTGCGAGTGATTGCGTCATTTTCATAATGGTTCATATCGCTCGAAGCAATAATCAGCACCTGCCGCTTGGATTTCTGAATGACGCCCGCAAGCGCTTGGCCCAATTCTTCAAGGAGCAGAAGTTGGCCGGTACCGAGCGCGATAGGAACAATCGTCACCTCGGGGCGACAGATTTGAAGGAAGGGAAGTTCGACTTCAATTGCGTGCTCAGATTGGTGCGCCGTTGAATCCTGAGTAAGGGCCGGAAAAGCTTGCATCAACTCCTCAGCGAAGGTGGAGTCAATCGCGACTTCACCCAGCGGTGTCTTCCAATTCCCAAAGGCCATGACAGCAAGCGGATGCCCACGGCCAGTGTGATTGGGGCAAAGAATGATGCAGCAGGCGGGAATCTCCAATCGCGAGAAAACCGCACCGGCAGTGGGCCCGGAATACAGGTAACCCGCATGAGGCGCGATACACCCAATTGCGCGAATACGCTTCTTCTCTGGCAATAGATAGGACTTGACGTCCTCGCGAAGCCGGACGCGGTTCTCCGGATAGAAGCGTCCTACGACCGCCGGCTCACGCACCGATGCCCTCATCGCATTTCCTCAACTCAGCCGGGAATTTGCGCCGAAGCTTGCCTCGGAGGGATGTGACGCGAGTTCCCGAAAAATATTTGCACTGGCTTCGAGCGAAAGCGCCTCCGCGCGAGTGTTGGGCTTGATTTTTGCTTTCGCCAAAGCGCGGTTGAGACTTTCTGATGGATACCGCACCTTTAAATTGTTCCACAGCGTCTTGCGTTTCTGCGAAAACGAGAGCTTCAGGAAACTGATGAAAGCCGCTTCATCCACGTGCAATTTCGCCAGACGCTGCGAAGGTTCCATGCGGATCACCGTCGAATGGACCTTCGGCGGCGGAGAGAATGCTACTGGCGGTAACGTGAACAGCTTTTCGACTTTCGTGTATAGCTGCGCAGTCGCAGAAAGCAGACCGTATTCCTTGTTTCCCGGCTTTGCAGCAAGGCGATCGGCGACCTCTTTCTGCACCATGATCACGAACGTTTCGAAATATTTCCTATATTCGAAAAGACGAAGAAGAATGTCCGACGTGATGAAATAAGGAAGATTGCCGACAACGCGGACTTTCTGAGGCGCGAGTTCCATGCCAGGGCGCGTGCTGCCGGGCTTTGGCCCAAAGAGCGAATCGAGGTCAATGGCCAGGATGTCGCCTTCAATGATTTCCACGTTGGGAGCGAGTGAAAAATGCATTCTTAACTGTGCTGCAAGCACTCGGTCTTTTTCCACCGCGATTACCCGGCGTGCGCGGCGGGCAAGCAGCGAGGTCAGAGCTCCACGGCCGGGCCCGATTTCGAGCACCGTGCTTTGCAGCAGATCGCCGAGCGATTCCACAATGCGGACAGACGCACCAGTGTCGTTGAGGAAATGCTGGCCAAGCTTGGGTTTTGCCCGCGGAGCACGCACGCGCGAATCGTTCATTGACCCTCGTTCGTCCGGCCAATTAAACTTGTCACGCGTAGCCGGTCCACGCGTCACGCCCCATATCATAGCGCGAGGACTGGTGGGAGCTCCCGGTTCATGCACATCGCATTCGTCGCTTCGGAGTGCGTTCCTTTTTCCAAGACAGGCGGGCTGGCTGATGTAGTTGGCGCATTGCCGCGCGCTCTCGCCGCTGCCGGTCATGAGATTAGCGTTTATACCCCGCACTACCGCCACACGCGGATCACCGGCGAGCGCACGGTGGTGCAAAGCATTACCGTGCCGTTTGATGATCGCTATCGTTTCTGTTCAATTCTGACCGGAGCGGGCTATCCGGGTGTACGGTTTTTTTTCGTGGATTATCCGCCCTTCTTCGATCGCGAGGGATTGTATGGCACTGCGTCTGGAGATTTTCCCGACAATGCCGAACGCTTTGCGCTTTTCTGTCGTGCAGTGATCGAGGGGTCAAAAATTCTCGGCGTGCCCGACGTTTTTCACTGCCATGACTGGCAAGCGGCCCTGCTTCCCGTTCTACTGCGCACTCAATATTCCGAAGATCCTGCCTTTCGTGACGCGGGAACGCTGTTCACGATTCATAACATCGGATACCAAGGCCTATTTCCGCCGGAAATATTGCCCCTGCTCATGTTGCCCTGGGACCTGTTTACGATCGCCAAGATGGAATACTTCGGAAACGTCAGCTTTTTGAAGGGTGCGCTCGTGTATTCCGACATGATTACGACCGTAAGCCGAAAGTACAGTCAGGAAATTCAAACCACCGAATTTGGATTTGGGCTGGAAGGAGTACTTAAGGAACGCACGCAAAACCTGGCCGGAATTTTGAACGGCGTAGATTATGACGAGTGGGATCCGCAGACTGACAAATTCATCGCAGCCCACTATTCCGCCAACGATTTAAGCGGAAAACACGAGTGTAAGAAAGACCTGCTGGAGAATTTCGGAATGGCAGCGGCCAATCCGGAACTGCCCGTGATCGGAATCGTTTCCCGGTTCGCAGCGCAAAAAGGGTTCGACCTGATCGGACAGATTATCGACCGTCTCTCGCTGGAAGATGTACTCCTGACTGTACTCGGCAGTGGCGACCGGCTCTACGAAGAAATGTTCATGCGGCTGGCGAAGCGCGTACCGGAAAAAATCGCGGTGCGGGTCGCCTATGACAATGCTCTGGCACACAAAGTGGAAGCGGGAGCTGACACGTTTCTCATGCCATCTCGCTATGAACCCAGCGGCCTTAGCCAGCTATACAGTTTGAAATACGGAACCGTCCCCATTGTTCGCGCGACCGGAGGTCTTGACGACACCATTGATCCCTGGGATGCACGGACGAAGAAGGGCACTGGTTTTAAATTTCAGGAACACACGGGAGAGGCCCTGCTGCGCGCGATCCATCAGGCGCTACAACTCTACCGCGACCAGGATTCCTGGCAGCGGCTGATGCGCAATGGGATGAGCAAAGATTTTTCCTGGCGGGTTTCGGCGCGCGAGTATGTACGCGTGTATGAGCGCATCCGGCAGCAGCATGCGCAGGCAATCTTTGTCTAGTCAAAATCCGCCAGGAACACGCATTCGCCCGCACGTCGATACGGATTCGATCTGGAGATTGCGGACTGTTCCCGCATGCATTCTAAGATGTCCACCTTTCCCAAAACCGTCTTTCACGTCGACATGGACGCTTTCTTCGTCTCCGTGGAAGAGTTATTCGATTCTTCACTGAAAGGCAAACCGGTCGTCGTTGGCGGGCAGCGGCACGAGCGCGGCGTCGTTTCCGCGGCCTCATATGAAGCTCGGAAATTCGGCGTACATTCCGCGATGCCGTTGCGTACCGCCGCCAAATTGTGCCCGCAAGCCATCTTCGTTGACGGCCATCCGGACCGTTACCGCGCCTGCTCTGAAAGGGCGTACGAAGTACTCACCAGTTTTTCGCCGCAAGTCGAGATGGTTTCCATCGATGAAGCTTACCTCGATATGAGCGGAACCGAGCGCCTGCACGGGCCGCCGCTGATGGCTGCGCACAAGCTGCATCACAAAATGAAAGTCGAGACCCAGCTCAACTGCTCGATCGGAATCGGCGTGTCGAGGCTCATCGCGAAGGTCTGCTCCGGCAAAGCCAAACCCAACGGTGTGCTCTATGTCGTTCCGGGACGTGAAGCCAGTTTTCTGGCTCCGCTCGATGTTCGCGAAATTCCGGGCGTCGGCAAGGTCACTGAGCAGAAGTTGCATGCATTTGGAATTCGCAAGGTTGGCGACCTCGCTCATTATGAAGATCGGGAATTAGAAGCGCGATTTGGCAAGTGGGGAGTCGATTTAGCAGGGAAGGCGCGTGGCGAAGATGCGGGCGCGTGGTTTGAAGGCGAGATTGGTGCCACTGAAGGCGCAAAATCAATCAGCCATGAGCACACTTATGATCACGACACAGCAGACATCGCAAAGCTGGAAGCTACATTGATGCGCCTTTGCACGATGGTCGGCCGTCGGCTGCGTGAACAACAACTACACACGCGCACGCTACAACTTAAGCTTCGTTATAAAGATTTCACGACGATCACCCGCGCGCACTCTCTCGATTCACCAACCCAGTTGGACAATGAAATTTTCCGTGAGATTGAGCGTCTTTTTTATGCCAACTGGCAAGCGGGATCTGCGGTACGCCTGCTCGGCGTGCAGGCCTCATCGTTCACAATCAAAGATTCACCGCAGATCGATTTGCTGGAAGGGCAACTGCGGGAAAAATGGCAGAACGCGTTATCTGCTGCCGACCGCCTTCGCGACAAGTTTGGCGAATCGAGCATCACCCTGGGGACGGGCATGAAGGGCGGCTTCCGCGAACGGACCCACGAAAATCCCGCGGCATTACCCGGAAAGCCCAACCCCCGAAACGAATAATCACGTAAGCGCTACGGCGAGGTCGGCGGTGGATCGACGAAGCATGCCGTAGAAGGATATCTGTTTTGTACCGGCAAGTTAGTCGGCGGCACTCTCCACGGGACATTCTTAAAATCAAAAAATCCGGTATCGGGATCCTCCATCGGAATCTGGGCGGCATCTCGCTTATTCAGAGCTGGCAAATCGAAACGGCTCTCAACCAGCTTGAGCCATGCTGTGTGGTCGCGGACCGCGTGCGAAACGAAATTCTTTTTGGAGTATGGCGAAATTACGATCAGCGGTACTCGATAGCCAGTGTAGGTAAAGTCGCATGTGGGGCCGGCGCTGGGATTCCCGAAGCACGGATCATTTGGCTTGAGATCAACCGGCGCAATTCCATCCGGGCTGACTGCAGGTTGTGGAGGAACGTGATCGTAGAACCCGCCTGCTTCGTCATAAGTAAGCACAATGGCTGTATCCTGCCAACTTGGACCTGGGGTGCAGCTTCCCGAAGGCGGCGCATTCTTGCCGCACATCACTGCATTGATAATGGTGGAAATGTAATTAGCTCCGCCTTGAATGCTGCAGCAGGGAGGAGTTCCCGCTGGCGGATCATTATCCATCGGGTGCTCATCCAAACCAGCATCCGAAGCGGGTTCGATATCCGCAACCTGCGGCAGCGTTCCGTTGATCGCATCAGCGTAAAACTGCGAGATCGGCACGATATTCTGAGAATAAGCGCCCGGGTTATTTCGAATCTTATCGCCGAATACAAAATCATGGATGTAGCTGCGCCGGAGCAGACAAACGACATCGTTATCCGCGCAGCCTGTCCCAACCGGATTCACATAAATCTTCCAGGTGATACCCGCCTTCTGCAATGCTTCAAAAATTGTGGTGGACGGAATCAATGGGCTGTCGGCCGGCGGGTGAGTGCCGCGCTGATAGACGTAGCCGTGAGATGTGGCGGCAATCATGAATTCGCGGTTGGGAGGCGTTCGCGTCATCACGGGCGAGAACCAGCGATCGGAGATGGCAAAATCTGTTGCGAGAGCGTAGTAGTAGTTCAGATCGTTACCATCGTAGTAGCCCATCACGCGAACGCCGTTCGTATCGAAAAAGGGGGCGAGCTGCCCCTGGTTGTCCGTATGTTGACGGCTGTCATTTGCGCCGGCATCCACAAAGCCATTCAACAAGGCGTCGGGTGAAGTCGGATCATTTACGTTCCACGAGCGGTGTGATTCGGCCCATGAAGGACTGGGAGTTTCCACGCATGTGCTCTGATAGTGAAATGATGGCACAGCGGGACTGCTCGGGTTTATCTGACAAAACGAGTTCGGTGGATAGGGAGCCGCTGGATCGCATCCCGGATTTGTTGGGGGTGGACCAGCATTGGGATCTCCAGCAGGATTGAACTGCGGCAGGCCATCGAAAGCCTGGTCTGTAATTCCGTTTTGCGCCCAGTACTCGCGCAACACCCCGAAGTATTCGTCAAGAGACCGGTTTTCCTGCGATAGGAGAATGATGTGATTGATGCTTTTCAGGCTGGCGGTGAAGGTGGCGGTCACCATCGACGTGTTCGATACGCTGCAAGTCGCCCCATTGGAAGAAGCGCATCCGCTCCAGCCGCCAAAATCGAATCCGTCGTTTGGCGCTGCGGTAAGCGTCGCCTGACCACTGAATGTTGCCTGGCAAGTGCCGGAGGTGGTGCCACCCCCCAGACTCGAACAATCAATTCCGTTAGGCGTGCTACTAACGGTCCCTAGTCCCCCACCAGCGGCATTCACTGTCACTTGTGTTGGTTCACCGTTTGAACCCTGAGGGACCGAACCGGGCACCAGGCCCTGGCACCCGCTCAGGATGAGAATCGACGAAAACAGTAGACCCGGAACAACGGCTTTCATATCTCTGGAGCTGCAACGATTGGGCTTTTTACCCCTCAACATGTATAAGACCCCTTTATCGAGCAGCAGCTTTGATGGGATACGTGCAGAACTGGTTGGTTTCAGGGCTGGAGCTGCGCAAGAAAAAGCCTGCACAAGCCAGGGTTTCGCTGAGTTCCTAGCCTGTGTTAATTTTTGTCAAGCGGCCGCAGATTTGGTCTGCCGCCCAAAACGAACAACTCGCATCCAAGTAGCGGGTTTACAAATCTATTACAGCTGGAGGCGGGCGTAGAAATGCGCAAGATATCCGAGCACGGTTTTTGCAGGTTGTTTTTTCTAATCGGTCTTCTTACCGCGCTTCTTTCTTCTCCAATTTTTGCCCAAACCTGTCTTACGTCGGACGAAATCGATCCTTCCACGCGATCTGGAATTCAAAGCACGGCGGAGCGCTACTTCGACATGATTTCCCGGGGCGACACAGCTACGCTTCAACAGAATGCTATTCCCTCACTAGCCACCAATTTCAGTGGAATCGAGAGCACTATCAAAGAAGCCCAACCCAACCTCGCGGGTTCGCATGCAACTGCCAGGCCCCCATTCGAATTGAAAGCCGAAGGTACCGCGCCGTTGGCACGCGCCGAATTTCTTTGCGGAATTTTTAACGCTTCAGGGCCGACGGCCAACAGCGCCGAGTTCGTGATTCCGAATCTCCCGCCCGGCACCTACGCCGTGGAAGTTCTTGATGTAAGTGGACCGAAATCAGCGTACACGGTCGCATTTGTCCTGCAACAGGAAGGAACCAATTGGAAACTCGGCGGACTATTTTTGCGACCGGCGCAGATTAAAGGACACGATAGCAAGTGGTTTTTTGACCAAGCAAATGCTCTTAAGTCCAAGGGTGCGAATCTCAGTGCGTGGCTCTACTACCTGGAAGGTCGAGAATTGGCTATTGCCGTGCCCTTTATGGAAACACAGGCCACGGATAAGCTTTATCAACAGGAAGCCAATTTCAAACCGGCAGATGCGCCCGCTGGCAATAGTACGTCAGACCTGATTGCACCCGGAGGAAAGACTTATAAGCTGACGCAGATTTTTCCTCTAGCGGTGGGCCAGGATTTTGACGTGGTCGTGAAGTATCAGACGCCCAGCGTCGCAGATACCGGTGCGGCGTTTCAGGAGAATATGGCGGTGATAAAAGCGTTGCTGGTGAAGTATCCTGAACTGCGCACGGCATTCGACGGAATTGTGGCACGCGGAGCCGAGCCATCCGGTAAGGACTATGGCACCATGATGCCGATGAAGGACCTCAAGTAGGTGCTTATTCTCTCTCCAGTCTGACAAGAATGTCTGGGCCAGACAGGCCGAGGTTATCGGAGCGATATGCTATAATCCGTTTTCGCCTGCTTCGTTCGAGGCAATGACGTGATCCCCTCTGACGGAGGAATCCCGATCACGAATCAATAAAATTCGCTTTTTGCACGCGAGGTCTTACTATGTCTGGCCACTCAAAATGGGCCACAATCAAGCATAAGAAGGGCGCACTCGACGCCAAGCGCGGGAAGATTTTTACGCGCCTTATCAAAGAAATCTCAATTGCCGCGAAAAACGGTGGTGATCCCGACACCAATCCTCGTTTGCGCACCGCGATTGCCGCTGCGAAGGCTGAAAACATGCCGGCCGACAACATCAAACGTGCTATTCAACGCGGCACCGGGGAATTGCCGGGCGTAAATTATGAGGAATTCACGCTGGAAGGCTACGGCCCGGGCGGAGTCGCTATTCTGCTGGACATCAACACCGATAATCGCAATCGGACGGTGAGCGAGATTCGTCACGCCTTCGGCAAGAACGGTGGCAACATGGCGTCAGCCGGCGCTGTAGCGTACATGTTCCGTAAGAAAGGCGACATCATCATCTCCAAGTCGGCGGCCACGGCAGACGATCTAATGAACCTCATTATTGAAGCGGGTGGTGAGGAGGAACCGATTGACGACGGCGAGAATTGGGAAATCCTGACTGCGCCTTCGGCATATGAAGGCATGCTCGAAGCGTTGAAGAAGGCCGGGATCGAGCCTACCTCATCTAGCGTCAACATGATTCCCGATACCTATATCAAGCTCGAAGGACAGCAGGCCACACAGATGATCCGACTTGTGGAAGCGCTCGAGGAGCACGATGACGTCCAGAACGTTCACGCCAACTTCGACATTGACCAAAAGCTCCTCGAAGAAGTGGCAACATAGCATTGCTGCCTAATTTCTCGTCTACTACCTGTTGAAAATAGTTTTCTCCGACTCCCTATCGCGCCCGAATGAGCGGTAGCCTGCAAATTTGTGGCGTACGGTGCAGTAAGCGTTTACTATTACATCCGTTTTTGCATTGGACCCAGAGGAGATCCACACCAATGATGAGACGCAGAGATTTTCTTCGTAATAGTGCCGCGACGGCTGGAATACTGGCGTTCAAGTCAGCACCGCTTACGTTCGCAGAGGGCGCGGATGCGCGGGTTGAAGTCATTCTCGACGAGCCGCTGGGTACGATCAATCCGAATATCTACGGTCACTTCGCAGAAAATCTGAGCGGCGTCGTCTATGACGGAATCTGGGTTGGCGAGAACACCAAAATTCCAAATGTTAGCGGAATCCGGAAAGAGCTGGTCTATGAGATGCGCAAGATCAAGCCGCCAATTGTGCGCTTCCCGGGAGGATGCTTCGCGGATAGTTATGACTGGCGAGACGGCGTCGGCCCAATCGACAAGCGGCCGCGCCGAACGAATTTCTGGAACGGCGGTGAATCCGAGGCCGCGCCCGCTTCACATCGCTACGATCCAAACCGATTTGGCACGAACGAGTTTGCTGAGTTTTGCCGGCTCATCGGCGCTCAGCCTTATCTCGCAGCGAATCT
>DATBIE010000226.1:0-32691 GCA_036557105.1 Terriglobales bacterium | reverse complement strand
TGGAGGATTCAATCCGTTCATCGCCTGAAACACGGCCGGCGCATCAGCGGCCAGCTTATCGAGCAGCTGTTTATTTGACTGATCAGGAGATGGAATTCCAGCGGCCTGGAGTTGGAATTCTCCTTCCTTCTTCATCGAAGGTGTGTGCGCTTGTTGCTGATAGATCACGCGCTGGTAGATCTCTGAAATCGCTGCCATGCGCCCCTGTACCGCAGTTCGAAGGTCATCCAAACGATAGCCGGGCGTGAGCCCTACCATCGATCGCTGCAGCACGAGCAGTGCCTGTTCGGACTGCGGCAGCCGGTGGACCTGCTGTCCTTCCCGAAGTTGAAGCCGATGCTCGATGTGGCGCAGAAACGTATACGCAGATGTCAGCTCGTGGAAGTCATGACCGCTGATGTGTCGTTTGTCGTGTAACTTCTGCAGCGAAAATAACGTTCCTCCGGAACGTAACCACGGCTCGGCGCCGCCATACACACGCTGTAGACATTGCACCAGAAACTCGATATCGCGAATGCCTCCGCGATCGATCTTGACGTCGACCGACTCTTGCTTTTCAGTTGTCGTCTGTCGCCGGCGTTTGCGGTCGATCTTTTCACGCGCCACTAGGGCAGTCTTGATGGCAGCGAAGTTGATCCGCTCGCTATAGACTTGTGGCTGCACGCGCCGTATAAATTCGCGTGACAAGGCCAGATCGCCTGCAGAATAGCGGACTTTAATTAACGCCTGGCGTTCCCAATCGTGTGCAGTTTCGGAATAGTAGCGGAGGGCATTCGACAAACTGATCGCCAGCTCGCCTTCATTCCCTTGCGGCCGCAGCCGCAGATCGATGCGAAATACCGGCCCTTCAACCGTTGGGCGCGACAAAATTTCCGTAACCTGCTGCGCCAGGCGGACAAAATATTCGCGGTTGGAGATTGGCGCGGACGCGGGTTCCTGGCCGTCGCCGTAAATATAGAGAAGGTCGATATCCGAGCTGTAGTTGAGTTCCCCGCCCCCTAGCTTGCCCAGAGACAATACAGCAAACGGAGTCGTCAGCACTCTGCCCTCTGCGTCCAGGTGTTGCGGCAATCCGAAGCGGCGTTCTATGGCGCTCCCCGCTTCACGAAGCGCGTCTTGGATCAAGACGTCGCTAAGGGCCGAAATTTCGGCCGTAGTTTCCGCGAGTGGCGACAGCCGGAGTACATCTCGCAACATGATGCGTACGTATTCCCGGCGCTTAAAGCGGGCCAGCAGCAAGGAGACGTCACGATCGAATGAACGGGAAAGCAGTCGGGCCAACGCCTCCGAAAATTCCTCGTGCGAGAAACTGCGGTCCAACTTCCTTTCCCGAAGGAATGTGTGCAATATATCTGGGTTTTGAACGAGTGTCTCGCCGAGATACCGGCTGTGCCCGAATACAGCAATAGCGTAGTGGGCGAGAAACGGTTGTGAATCCAACACATGCAACAGTTCTCGAGAGGAATCCGTAACCAGTCGATCGAGCAGTAAAAGCGCCTGATCGGGATCGGGAGTGTCAGCCAGCAAACTCGGAATCGCCTTACCAAGCTCAGGAGATAACTTGCTACAAACGTGCTCAAGGATGCCGCGCGCTCCTTCCGGATTTTCAAATGGAATTTTCGCCGGCGACTCGCGCTGTGTGCTGGATTGCATGGAGCAGACGGATGATTGATAAGAATGGAGCTAGGCAGATCAGCATAGCATTCCCATTCGACTTCGCCTTTTCCCAGCCACTGAGCACTTGCCTACCAGCGCCGTGTTCCAAAGTACTTACGAATTCCGATAGCGTTGTACCTGCCCCACGGGCCGTTGGGCCCGAGGTCAGCCGTGCCGAGATACCGATCGCGCGCTCCGAAGCGATCGAACAGAAAATGCTGAGTGACGCGGGCCTCAAAACCTTTGCCGAGGTAAATAGCCGCACCCCAGGAATGCTCCACTCCAATCGCATCAAAAGACCAGGTGTATAAGGTCTGCGGAATGTTCCGGCCAAACAGGAATTTCGGCTCTCCGAAGAGCATGAAGCGCCGGAGCTGGCCACGCCCAAAGGGGCGAAACTCGAGGAGGCCCGAAATCATGTAGCGGGCGAAGGCGGTACAGGGCGCGTTGGTCCCACCAAAATCGCCGGCATTCGCGGCGCATATGTTGGGGTCGATTTCATTGTGAGGAGGCGCAATTTCGAACTGTGCGTAGCCGTACAGAGCGTCGGATGGAAAGAACATCCGCTCGTTCGCGCCCTTACCAAGCTGCTGAGCAACAGATCCTGCACCGAAAAGAAAAACCATAACTGCCAGGGAAATGGGTTTCACTTAGCCTCCGCTGCGAGTGGTTTGCGAAAAGTTTGAATGAGCACCGAATTTTACATCGCGAAGACGGAAGGGACGCAGCCTGCTGCGGAGACAAAATGCCTACCAAAATCCATAGCTCAAACTGTGAATTCTCCAACAAGTTGGAGAATGTAAAGAATTGTGAATCTAACTCCAGCGAAATCAGAGAGGCAGTTTGGCGAAAGCCGTGCTCTAGCTTACCCAAAGGAGCACCACAGGCAAAATGGGCCAGGAAATCTCAGTATCGTATCAAGCAGTGAAGAGCAAGGTTTATCGGCTTATCGACAGTCTGGTGGAAGACGATAAAAACCAGGAAGACGTGCAGGAGTCGGTGAAGCGCTGGTGGAAGCACATCCACCCGGCCGACCGCCACATTGCGCGGAAGCACCTGCTGTCGGTCCTATCGAAGTCAAGCGCCAGCCTCGAGGCAATCTCTGGCGGCCTTAGCGATCTGCAGGATTTTGAAATTCACGAAATTCACAGCATGCCTGCGACGGCACGCTTGCACACCATGTCCAACCCGCAGCCCGAGCGGATGAAGGCGTCGGTGTAGACCCTTTTTTATCTCTTCCTGATTCGCTAGAGGCCCGATTCGATCCCGGGCCTCTTTCTTTCATTAGCATCCCATCGCATCGTCATCCCGAGGCCTCGCCCTTGCGCGGCAACGAGGAATCTACTGGTCCCGAACAACAGCGGAATCAGTGTTGCGACTGAGGTCCTTCCACTCAGCCTTAAAACCACACCGCTCTCAGTCCGAGGCGTCGAGCTTGCTCGACCCCTCGGGATGACAGATGCTCAAATACTGAGAAAACAAAAAGGCCCGGTTTACACCGGGCCAGCTAAAAGTTAAGCGCTAGTTTAGATGTCGTAGTACAAAGCGAACTCATACGGATGTGGCCGCAGCCGGACCGCGTCCACTTCCTTCGAGCGCTTGTAATCGATGTAGGTGCTCACGAGCTCCTCAGTGAAGACGTCGCCCTTGAGCAGGAAAGCGTGGTCTTTCTCCAGCGCATCGAGAGCATCCTCTAGCGAACCCGGCATGGAGGGCACCTTTGCCAGCTCCTCTGGGCCCAGATCGTAAATGTCCTTGTCGAGCGGTTGGCCGGGATCGATTTTGTTCTCGACGCCATCGAGTCCTGCCATCAGCATCGCCGCAAACGCCAGATACGGATTGCAGCTCGGGTCCGGCGGTCGGAACTCCACGCGCTTCGCCTTCGGCGATGCCGAGTACATTGGAATGCGGCAGGCGGCCGAACGGTTCCGGCGTGAATAAGCCAGATTGACCGGCGCTTCGAATCCAGGAACCAGGCGCTTGTAGGAATTCGTAGTCGGCGCTATGAGTGCCGCCAGAGCCGGACCATGCTTAATCAGTCCGCCGATATACCAGAGCGCCATCTGTGAGAGTCCGGCATATCCATCGCCGGCAAAAAGCGGCTTGCCACTCTTCCATAGTGACTGGTGCGTGTGCATGCCACTGCCGTTGTCCTGGAAGATTGGCTTCGGCATGAAGGTCACGGTCTTCCCATACTGGTTGGCAACGTTCTTCACCACGTATTTGTAAAGCAGCATGTGGTCGGCGGAACGAACCAGAGAGTCAAACCGCAGGTCAATCTCTGTCTGACCGCCGGTCGCGACCTCGTGATGATGGCATTCAACATCCAGCCCGCACTTTTCCATGGTCATAACCATTTCGCTGCGCAGGTCCTGATAGTGGTCCATCGGTGGGACCGGGAAGTAGCCTTCCTTGTACCGCGGACGGTAACCAAGATTGTTGGTCTCGCGGCCGGAATTCCACCGTCCCTCTTCTGCATCGATGAAGTAGAACCCGTGCTGTTCGCGCTGGTCGAACCGAATGTTGTCGAAGATGAAGAACTCGGCTTCAGCTCCGAAGTAGGCCGTATCGGCAAGGCCGGTTGACCCAAGATAGAGCTCAGCCTTCTTGGCGATGTAGCGCGGGTCGCGGTCGTAACGCTGCTTCGTAACCGGATCGATCACGTCACAGACCATCACCAGCGTCGGCACCTCAGTGAATGGATCCATCATGTGCGTGTTCGGATCGGGGATCAGCAGCATGTCGCTTTCATTGATTGCCGCCCAGCCGCGGATAGAGGAACCATCCATCCCGAAGCCCTCTTCAAAGGAGTCTTCGGTCAACTGATTGATCGGATAAGAAACGTGCTGCCACAACCCTGGCAGGTCCGTGAAGCGGAGGTCGAGCAACTTGGCCCCATTTTTCTTCGCGAAATCCAGGACAGCTTTTGCATCTGCCATTGGGAAAGCTCCTTTAGTAAATCGGGCGACACCCGGAAGTGAAATTCGGACACACTACAACAGCCTACACGCGCGAAAAGCTGACTTTCTCAGGGAAACCGGAGAATTGTACACCTGCTACAATCTTCGAGACTAGCAGGCGAACACAGTCTAGTTCTCGTAATGCAAGCGTGGAAATTGATTGTTTTTATCAGCGAGATAAGCCTGCATTATGAGAGGCTGAACGCCAGCATTCCACGCGCAATCAGCATTCTGCCGTAAATTTCTGGGTTGAACCCCAGTGTACTGTGACTAAACGCTGACTGTTGACTGCTGTGTGCTTTTCCCATGGATTTTGATCAACTAGAAACATTCATCGAAGTCGCGCGGCTGTTGAGTTTTTCGCGGGCAGCGGAAAAACGCTTTCGAACTCAGCCGGCGATTTCCTCGCAAATAAGATCGCTAGAAGAGGAAGTAGGCGCAAAGCTCCTCGACCGCTCCGGTGGGAAGGTATCAATTACCGCTTCCGGCAAGCTGTTCCTCAAGTTCGCCGAAGATACCCTGGATGCTCGCAAATCGGCTGTCACCGCAATTGCAGAGACTGAGCGTGTCCCCCGCGGCGAAATCGTCGTTGGCGCCAATGAAGGCACATGCCTGCATGTGTTGCCTGAGGTATTTGCCCATTTCAAAAAGCAGTATCCCGATGTTTCCATCAACATTAAACGCGCTGACTACGGTAAAGTGCTGGAATCGGTTATCGACAACTCCGTGGATTTCGGCGTGGTCTCCTTGCCAGTCAGCGACACACGCCTTACCGCAGTGCCGATTCACAAGGATGAATTGGTGTTGATCGTCCCGCCCCGCCACCCGTTGGCGAAAATGAAGTCCGTTTCAGCCGCCGACATCGCGCAGTATCCGATGGTGATGCCTAAAGCCGGACACACTCGTGACGCGCTTGACGATCTCTTTCATCGCCAGAAGTTAAAGCCCCGCTACGCCATGGAACTCGATTCCAGCGAACTGCTAAAGCGCTTCGTCGCTGCAGATGTGGGCGTGGGATTCATTTCCCGCTCCCACGTTCAGGAAGATGTGAAAGCAAATGTGTTGGCTGCAATTCCGCTGGCCGATTCGCAGATTCGCCGTGACTTGGCCTTAGTGTTCCGCAAGGATAAGGCACTCAGCCGCGCGGCGCTGGCGTTCATTGATATTGCGGTGAAGATCAAGACGGCGGAAGTGTCAGCCGGTAAGCGCTAGAGGCCGGGCAGTCAGTTAGAGAAACCCACAGTTTTTATATCCCCGCCCCGCCGCCTTTCGGGGACGAGTCCTTCAGCGTTCCCTTCTCCTTCGCGATTGGTAAGAGAGTCGGATAGAACTGCACAAAGGTCGTATCCACTGCTCCGTGCGCAGAATGGCAACTGTAGCACTGGGCCTCGCGAGGGACCATTTTTGCAGTCTTCGCGTCGTCAAAGCCGAAGAAGGCCCACCCTCCTTCGAACCGCTTCTGGTCTTTCACATGGACTTCAACCCCCATGCGTTCAGTCCCCTGGAAATTTCCCCTCTGATTGATCGATCCCTTCCCTTCCGCTCCGCGCGCTTCGAGCACGAGCATGGTCTTGTCCGGCCAGGTGCCCGTTTCAAGAAACGACTTGTAAGACTCGGGATTGACGAATACGTTGTCGAACATATGGTGATCTGTTCCTTGAGCAGCCGGGCTGTAACTCATATCGAATCCGGTACTCAGATAGATCCATTCCCGATAGTGTTCCGGCATTTTGAGCTGGCCGTCGGTGGTGTATTCGGGCACGGAAGTGTTGTCGTATTGGCTGCGCGCCGTGGCAGAGAGCAAAACGGCGACCACGATCGATGCAATCAGAATCTTGCTTAGCATGCCAGACAGTATCGCTTAACCCTCCTCCTCCGGCCATACCACTCCCTGCACAGTAGTGGCGATTGGCTGCATAGGTGGCTTTTTCGCTGAAGAGTGGAATACGATTTTGGGATGAGTCGCGCCCTCGCAGGCCGTGCTACATCAAGATGGATTTGGGTTGCCGCCGTCTGGCTGGGTGTCGGTCTGTTTGACGCCACTCAGACGGTTTTCTCCATGCGCGCTGAAGGCATGCATCATGCGTGGGTAAAGCTCTTCGTGACGTTGCTGCTTGCATGGGTTCCTCTGGCCTGTGCCACACCTGTCATTCTGGATCTTGCGCGACGCTTTCCGCTCGCCAGATTTCATTCAGCCACAACCTGGGCCGCACACATTTCCGCATGGTTTGCGATTTGCGTAGTTTCGAGTATCTGGGTGGCGGGGTTTGAACGGCTCCTCGATCCCTGGAATAATCCCGGAGGCCCTGGTTCATACTTCGACCGTGTCGAATATAGGTTCTTTGGCGGGCTGGTTTCGTACTTCGTTCTGTACGGCGCAATCCTTGGCGTTGGCCATGCATTGGATTCAAGCGATCGTCTCGCCCGTGAGCAAACCCAAACTGCACGCTTAAGCGAACAACTTTCTAGAGCTCAGCTCAACGCACTGCGCAGGCAGATCGAGCCTCATTTCCTGTTCAACACCTTAAACGCAATCGCCGGACTGGTGCGGGAAAGGAGGAACGAAGAAGGAGTCTCGATGATCGCCCAGCTCAGTGATTTCTTGCGGAGGACAATTGAGGACAGCAATCGGCAGGAGGTGCCGCTGTCCGAAGAGATCGACTACTTGCAACGATATCTTGCGATTCAAAAAGTGAGGTTTGCAGACCGGCTGAGAGTCGACTTTCAAGTGCCGGAGGATCTCATGCTCTCACAAGTCCCGAGCCTGGTCTTGCAACCCGTGGTTGAGAACGCAATAAAGCACGGAATCGCAAAGCAAGTACAGGGCGGTAGGATACGAATCAGCGCATCACGATCAAACGGCATGGTCTCACTTAAGGTTTACAACGATGGTCCGGCTCTGAGGGCTTCCGACAAGCCAACCGCCGGGATTGGAATCTTGAACTTGCGAACTCGCCTTGAAAACCTGTACGGAACGAAGTTTGAACTGACGCTGAGAGATGAACTCCCTCATGGAGTCGAGGCTTGCGTGTCGCTACCCTTCAGGGAGAAGTAGCTTGATGGTCGCCAGAGAAAAATCCGCAAAGATTCGTGCGCTCGTGGTTGACGATGAATCGCTGGCACGCAGCAATATTGTTTCGTTGTTGCGCCGCGATCCAGAGATCGAGATTGTAGGTGAGTGTGGTTCGGGCGCCGAAGCGATTCAAACGGTCCCACGCCTTCGACCAGATTTACTTTTTCTGGATATTCAAATGCCGGAATACGACGGCTTTGATGTCCTGGAGCAGCTCAGCGGGAATTCTCCCGCCGCGATTGTTTTTGTCACAGCCTACGATCAATATGCTCTACGGGCATTTGAAGCCGGCGCCCTCGACTACCTCCTGAAACCTTTCGATGATGCCAGATTTTGCCGGGCGCTCGGCCGTGCCAAAGGAAGACTTAGTAGCCAACCGACTACGTCTCAATCAGTGGAGCGCTTTGTCGTCAAAGGAAACGGCCAGGTTGTCTTCGTAAACGTCCCTGATATCGACTGGATCGAAGCCGCCGACTATTACTCCTGCCTGCATGTTGGACCGAGAACACACTTGCTTCGGCGAAGCATGGCGGACCTGGAACAGGAGCTTGATCATCTTGTCTTTTGTCGAATCCATCGGTCAAGCATTGTGAACATGGAGCGAGTTGTCGGACTGAAGTTGAACGAAGACGGGGACTACGATGTCATATTGGAAGACGGCGTGCGGCTTCGCCTCAGCCGAGGCTATCGGAAAGAACTTCAGGCGCGGCTTGGTGTCCGCGCGCTGAGTTAGTCTCGCCAGAGCTGTTGTACAATTTCGCGCGTGAGTTGTCGGCTCTCCGCTTTCCTGCTTCTCTGTTGTGCCGTGGCCTTGGGACAGACGCCCAGCGGCCCAAATACCACCTACAAGCTGCTTTCCGTCCATGTAAAAGGACTCCAGCGCTTGACTGAGGAACAGGTTGTTGCAGCCTCTGGGCTGAAAATTGGGCGGTTGACCGGCGAAGCAGGTTTTCAACAGGCGGCGCAGAAGCTGGGCCAGACCGGCGTGTTCACGGAAATGAACTACACCTTCCAATATTCAAGGGCTGGTTGCGATCTTGAATTTCAAGTTACTGAAAATCCTACAGTTGTCCCCACGGTATTCGATAATCTCGTCTGGTTCTCTGACAAAGAGTTGGTAGATCTTCTTCGTGCCCGCGTTCCATTGTTCGATGGAAAGGTTCCGGAACAGGGGAATCTGGCAGAGCAGGTGTCACAGGCCCTGGCTTCGATTTTGAAGGAAAAGAACATTCAGGGCGAGATCACTTATTTTCCCTTTGCACGAGATGATGGTCCCATTGAGTCCTACGACTATAAGCTGACATTTCATTCAGTAGTCATTCGCAATGTGGATTTTCCCGGTGCCGCGGCTGACGAGGTTCCGGCGCTAACCGCTGCTGCCAAACCACTTGCCGGTACGAACTACCTTCTCACCGACATGCGTATGCGAGAGAAGCTGGATTTACTGCCAGTGTTCCGAGCGCGGGGATATCTAAAGGCCCAGTTTGCAGACGCCCAAACAAAAGTAGTTCAGGAAGGGGCCCAAACTCTGGTCGACGTCAGTTTTCCAGTGGTTCCCGGCTCGCAATACAGAGTGTCTGAAGTGCAGATCGTCGGAGAAAAGGCTTTCTCTGTCGAGAACCTGCGCGACTTACTTCATCTGAAAATTGGCGAGCCGGCGAATGCCGTCCAACTGAGCGAGGACCTGCAACAGATTCATAAACTCTATGGAACTAAAGGCTATTTGATGGCACATGTTGATCCCGCCCCGCAGATGGATGACGGGAAGGCAACCGTCAGCTATCAGCTCAACGTCCAGGAAGGCGATGTCTACCGAATGGGCGATCTGAGCATCGATGGCCTTCCCGACGAAAACGCTAAGCGCATGGCCGCTCAATGGCAGATGAAGAAAGGCGATGCTTATGACGAGAGCTATCTGCAAAGATTTTTTAGTATCTTGTATAGGGATTTTGGATTGAATCGAACATATGATCTTGATCCGAAGCAAGCGATAGATCGGAACGAAAAGACGGTGTCGGTCAGCCTGCACTTTGTTCCGCACTAGGATTGTTTCCCTTGCCCTCCGGCCTTTCCCGGTAGAACTTGCGGTCGCGCTGTGTAACCGCGAAGGACGTCAAGGACTCTTATAAGTGTAAACACGCTGCGCCAAATCAATTCGAGGTTTATTGATGAGATTGAGAAAGCTTCATTTAGTAGTTCTTCTCCTAATTGCAGTTAGTACGCTGGCGTCCGCCAAAGCGCAAACCTTTACCGGCGAGGTTTCCGACGCGATGTGCGGGGCCAAGCACATGATGGACAATAAAGCAGAATGCACTCGCGATTGCGTTAACAAGGGATCGAACTACGCCCTGATTGTCGGCGACAAAGTCTATACTCTGCACGCCACAGACAAAGCTGCTCTAGGCGAGCTGAATACGCTGGCTGGCCAGCAGGCCAAAGTGACTGGAACCGCAAACGGGGACACGATTGAGGTGAACAAGGTCGCCGCGGCGAAATAGGTTTGACCTGGATCGAGCATGGACGGGCGACATGCCCGTCCCCCACCCTCTCGATCTCCCGTGAATTGCACCCGCGCCTTTTTGTTCTCCCCAAGACTTTTCCCTGCAGATTTCATGTTGCGCATGGATTCCCTGTGTTATGTTTGACGATTCATCAACTCAAAAACCCGGAGGGTTTCTGAATTGTCCAAAGACATGGTCCCCAAGCGGATCTTCTTCACCAAGGGGGTCGGTAAACACAAAGAGCGCCTCACCTCGTTTGAGCTGGCGCTGCGCGATGCCGGAGTCGCGGCCCAAAACCTTGTCCGTGTTTCCTCTATCTTTCCACCCCAGTGCAAACTGATTTCGCGAGCCCAGGGCTTGCCGTACCTGAATCCTGGCGAAGTCGTGTTTGCGGTAGTGGCTGAAAACTCAACCCACGAACCGCATCGTCTGCTGGCGGCGAGCATAGGCGTTGCAATTCCGGCCGACCGGAATACCTACGGGTATTTGAGCGAGCACCATTCCTTTGGCGAGACCGAAGATGCCGCCGGTGACTACGCCGAAGAGCTCGCCGCCGAAATGCTTGCCACTACTCTGAATGTTGAGTTCGATCCCGATCGCTCTTGGGATGAAAAGAAAGAGATCTACCGCATTTCAAATAAGATCGTGCGCACCGCAAACGTGACCCAGTCGGCAGTCGGCGACAAACGTGGGCTGTGGACCACGGTGATCGCGGCGGCGATTTTCATTTTCGACTGATCCGCTTTTTGATCTGTGATCAACTGATTCCTAAAAGCCTTGCAACGTAGGCGCGTACCCGGCCGAGAAGCACGGGGTCAGCGTTCGAATGAAATGACACTTTTCGAGCTGTCCAGTCGAAGCTCTTAATGTGATCGGCTAAAACCGCGCCTTCAACCTTGCCGACCACCACGGGAATCTCGAAGGGATATGACTTTCTCCGGCTGGTGATGGCGCAAACGACTGCAAGTCCACTCGCACGGTTATAGTCTTCTTCGGTGATAACGAGCGCTGGGCGTCTTTTCGCCTGCTCTCGACCGACCTGAGGATCGAAGTTGATCCAGACGATGTCGCCAGCTCGCGGCACATACCGCGTCACCATTCCGCAATCTCTTTTCCTACCTCCGGCCCGGACAGGGTCTCGCCATGACGATTCTCAGGCGTGATTCGCGATATTAGTTCCTTTAGGGATGGTACCCCCTCGCGGCGACGCAGCTTAATTTCTCCCCCGTCTGCCTCAATAACAATGTTGTCGCCCTCTGCGAAGCCCGACTGTTGTGCTACCGGTTTAGGAATCCGTACCGCCAGACTATTACCCCACTTCACAATTTGACTTGCTCCCATAGATACACAGTATATACCGAAACAACATGATTGTATATACTAAGTATATATACCCCCGAACAGGCTGTTCGGGGGGCCACGCTCTGAATCGGGCTCCCTTATTTCCTGATCTTCTCTCGCCTGGTAGAAGTTTTCTCTACTCCTGCTCCCTTATTTTTTTCCAACCTCTCCAGCACCGCCGCCACGATCAGCGGCAAACCCACCGTCGCATCCACGAACGCCTCTCCGAAGCGTCCACCTTCTGCTGGCGGAACAAATTTACCCCAGGAAATCGCCTCACTGTAGGGACTGCCTGACAAGCCTCCCCAGTAAACAGGTTCCGGGCAGATGCGCAGACCGTAGTGATAGCGCTTCAGCGGCACGTTTTCGTTCATTCGGCGATGCCGCAGCTCAATGAACGGCCCGAACTGCTGAGACCAGTTACGCGGAACACCGCCCCCGATCGTGAAAATTCCCAGCCGGGTCTGCCGCAAAAGCGTCGAAGCAAAGTGTTCGAGATCTTCGAAAGGATCGTAGCGGATCTTATGGCGACCTGAGCTTTCGCGCATGCGATTGTGCAATGCAACATCGAGTCCCAATTCAGAATCGGTGAAAGCGGGAATAAATACCGGGACCCCTTTTTCGTAGGCCGACTTCAATATGCCCCGCTGGCCTTTCGCGTGCTTCGCCAGGTGCGCGCCGATTGCATGATTCAATTTGTATGAGCACATGACCTCGGAATGGTCCCATTCGGCAAGTACTGTGCCCATGACTCGCTCCACGTCATCAAGGTTCTGTTCTGGCTCGAGCGTGTCATAAACGCGGTTGTAACCTTGTTCGTAGAGCTCCGTATCCGGAACATCGGGGTTATAGCGGAAATGCGAACGGCCAGTGGCCTCGACCAGTCCGTGCGCCATTAGAGCGCCTGTAGAAACGATGGCGTTCACAATTCCGCGGTCAATGAGTTCGGTGATGATGAGTCCTTGTTTTGCAACCGTCATGGCGCCGGCAAGGGTCATGACTACAAAGCAATCTTTGTCGCGAGCCATGGCTTCGAGCACGTCCGCCGCTTCACCGATTTGTCGCCCGGTGAATGCAGTCTTTGACATCGCGCGAACTAAGTCGTCGACCGAGCGCACCTTGCTGAGATCAAGCGGATCTAGGGGAACTAGCCGGTCTTCGATTGGATTATGGAGTTTGCGTTCAATCCCGGCGCCATCGTGGTGCTCGTTCTTCATCATTACCCCCAGTTTGGATTGGAAGAATTACTTTAATTGAAGCGCCAGCTTCTAGCTACTTGCTGCCAGCTCTGGCGAACGATTCGGTATCGAGTATTTCCTGGGGCGCAACGCAACCGAAGAAGAGGCTTTTTTACGAACTGGCGGGCACCACGCGCGTGTTGTTATCCTACTCATCAACGAGGAGAAAATTCTGGCTGAAAAATTTCAAGTAGGCCTGGTGCAGATGTCCGCCACGCCCGACCCGGAAGACAATCTGCGGCGAGCGATAGACATAATACGCCGAGCAGTGGCGCAAGGCGCGCAAATCATCTGCCTGCCGGAACTTTTCCAAACCCAATATTTTTGCCAGCGCGAAGATGCGGCGTTGTTCGATCTGGCAGAGCCGATTCCAGGACCGACGACGGCGAAATTATCTTCTGTGGCAAAGGAATTCGGAATCGTTCTGATTGGGTCTCTTTTCGAAAAGCGCGCGGCAGGTGTCTATCACAATACGGCCGTGATGATCGATGCAGACGGTGCCTTGCGCGGAATTTACCGCAAGATGCATATTCCCGATGATCCTCTTTACTACGAAAAGTATTACTTCACACCGGGTGATCTGGGATTTAAAGCATTCGACACCAAGGTTGGGAAAGTCGGAGCGCTGGTGTGTTGGGATCAATGGTATCCGGAGGGCGCGCGGTTGACGGCGTTACAGGGCGCACAGGTGCTCTTTTATCCCACGGCGATCGGCTGGCATCCGGACGAGAAGTCCCAGTACGGAGAAGCCCAGTACGATGCCTGGCAAACCATTCAACGCGCACACGCGATTGCCAATGGAGTTTACGTGGCCGTCGTAAATCGTGTTGGCTTCGAGCAAGGTGATGTCCGCGGGAACAAGGCTACGGGCAAGGGTCTGGAATTTTGGGGCGGGTCATTCATTGCCGATCCCTTTGGCCGCGTAATCGCAAAAGCATCGCACGAGAAAGAAGAGATTTTGATTGGCGAAGTTGATGTGCGAGTCCTCGAAGATACTCGCCGCAATTGGCCTTTCTTACGCGATCGCAGGATTGATAGCTATGGCCCGATTACGAGCCGCATGATCGACTGAGACGAACAAGATTGAGCGCCGCATCTTTCAGTACAAAATGCACATGCCCTGAGCTACAGCTGGTATTAGCCAACGCGGATTCGTATTGAACGAAGGCCCGCGCAGTCTTTCCAATCCTGACCTGATGTCATCCCGACCGGCCGCGCTTTCGCGGGCGGGAGGGACCTTACGAAGCCACGCATCAGCAGCGGCGTGTATGGGATCAATCTTGATACCGGCTGTTATATCTGTCCCGATCACCACATCGACGACGCCAAGTGACGTAAGGTCCCTCTCTCGCCCTAAGCGGGCGAGTTCGGGATGACAGGTAGTTGTTCACGATGGGAATGAGAAGGAAATCACGTGCACAGAAACCTGGCTTCCAACTCGCGACGAGCCACCATATCCTCGTGGGCCGTGGCGACAGAACATACTACGTTTACATCATGAGCAGTCAGCGTCGGGTGCTGTACGTCGGCGAGGATCGGCTGCGCCACCATTCCCGCATTGTTTGAGGAAGGTGGGACGTTGAGTTTCTCGTCAGCCTACTTGTAAATCAAATACTTTTCCCGCATCTGCTCAAATTTATGTAAATCATCCTGCCAGTTCACTGCAATACCATGGGGATCGTCCCCGCGTGCGATTTGATCATAGACATTCCTATTAGCGAGAATGTCGATCATCTTTTCGATATGGAACTGCTGTGGATACAGCTTCAGCAACGACGCTGCCAGTTCAATTCCGAGTTCTGGAGCATCAAGAAAATCGCGTTCCGTCAGTACGAGGTTCACGCCATGGCAGGGCTGGCCAGAAAATACGCTTGCGGTCGGAGTGAAAGTGACCGGAACGAATCGGACCCCCGGGATTTTTCGAGCGTTGAGATAAGCGGCAAGTTCGCGCGCGTTAATCCATGGAGCACCGAATAACTCAAAGGGGGTATCGGTGCCGCGGCCCACTGAAACATTCGTTCCCTCAACCAGACCTACTCCGGGATAGAGCGTGGCTTCAGTCAAACTGCGCAGGTTCGGCGAAGGATTGATCCATGCGGCGTTCGTTGAATCCATCCAATCGCCCCGCATCCATCCCTGCATTGGAACTACCGTGAGTTTGGCGCGAATATTGTGCTCTGCGTTGAACATTTGCGCCAACTCGCCCACGGTCATTCCATGTCGAACGGGAATCGGGCCGTAGTTCACGAAATTCTCCATGCCCGGCTGCGATAGAGGCCCCTGAACGATCGCTCCGGAGATTGGGTTTGGCCGATCGAGAACGATGACCTCGATTCCCGCTTTGGCCGCTGCTTCGAGGAAATAACCGAGCGTCGTTTCGTACGTATAAAAGCGCACCCCGGCATCCTGCACATCGTAAACAACTGCATCCAATTGCCGGAGAACATCGAGCGGTGGTCGACGGGCCGCATCAGTGCCGCCATAAACGCTGTAAACCGGAATGCCGGTCGCTGCATCGCGCGAGTTGCCGATGTCAGTTGTATCGAGCTTGCCGGCAACACCGTGCTCGGGACTGAAGATGGCCGTCAGTTGAACTCCTGTAGCGTGCGCGAGCAAATCGATCGTGCGATTTCCTTGTGAATCAACTCCAGTCTGGTTCGTCAAAAGCCCAACCCGCTTTCCCTTCAAGGGTGCGAAATCCTGTTGTTCCAGGACATCAATTCCCATAAGAACCGAAGCATTGCGATATTCGAGATGGTCTTGCGAAGGCGTAGCCTCGTTGTATCCGGTGATCGTCTTCCAGCGCAGCGCCTCTTCTTCGTTCTCTGTGAGCGGAATCGCGGCGGTGACCGCCGTCGCGACGCGCGTTCGCAGAGACACCGCATAGCCCTTTCCGCGTGGATGGACTGAGTTGGTCAGGAGAATGATGTACGTGCGTGTTGTTGGATCGATCCAAATCGACGTACCGGTAAAGCCGGTGTGTCCAAACGAGCCAACTGGGAGCAGCTCGCCACGATTTGTCGAATATGGCGAGTCGATATCCCAACCAAAGCCACGAACTGCAGGCAGATTTGGGGGCTGCTGCGGACTGGTCATCTTACGAACGATCAGCGGCGAAAGAATTGGTTTTCCGCCGTCCAGCAACGCCTGCGCAAATTTCGCCAAGTCGTCGGCATTCGAAAATAAGCCGGCGTGGCCGGCGACTCCACCCATCCGCCGCGATGTCGGGTCGTGAACTACGCCGCGCAGCATATGGTTGTTTTCGTCATACTGCGTCGGAGCGATTTGCGGCAGCCAACTGACCGGCGGAAGAAAACGCGTGTGCGACATGCCAAGAGGCGAAAAAATGTTCTGTGCACAATAGACGTCAAGCTGCATTCCGCTTACTCGTTCGACGATGGCGCCGAGCGTAATGAAGTTAATGTCGCTATAGACGAATCCCGTCTCAGGCGGCGCGTTCGGAATCTCCGCGAATGCCATGCTGTAGCCGACATCACGACCCGTCCATGGCTGAGTGAGATCAAGATCCGGCGGAAGACCCGAGTAATGCGTCAGGAGATCTCGAACGCGGATGTCGGCCTTCCCGTTTTGTCCGAACTCGGGAATGTACTTTACCACCGGGTCATTCAGCTTGATCCTTCCCTGCTCTACGAGCTGCATGACCGCGGTGTTGGTTGCGATCACCTTGGTCAGGGACGCAAGATCGAAGATTGTATCCACCGTCATTGGCTCGACCGTGGGCTCGAGAGAGCGATTGCCATAAGCCTTGCGGTAGATCACCTTACCGTCATGGCCAACGAGCAGCACTGCGCCGGGAATTTCGTGTTTCTGGATCGACGCCTGAATGATGGGATCAATATTTTCAAGACTGTGCGCGCCGGTTTGCTGAGCGAACGAGCACGTACAAGCGGCAATCAACATCAGCAGAGGAAAAATATAGTTCTTGTAAGAGAGCGACCACGTCATCAGTTCGGTTGACATGACATTTCAATGTAACCCAATGTCAGCTGAATCGAACAAGTTACTGCAGACGGGTGCCATCACCGCTACTCTCGCTTTACCGCAGAAACGCGTCTGCTATAAACTCGATGGCAGTTCTTGCTTCAAGAGCCCTTCTGGAAACCACACCAACATCCCAGACACGAATTCTTCGTTCACGCTGCGAAGACCAGGAGAGGGTCTTCTCTGCTGCATTCAGAGTTCTTGCAGACGGGATCAAAGAGCGCGCATTTCCTGGGGCCTCAATTTGTGTCACGCAAGGGAGCGAGGTCGTGGCATTAAAGGCCTTCGGTCGATTCACTTATGATGAGCCTTCGTCCGCTGTTCAGGCCGACACCATCTTCGATATCGCTTCGGTTTCGAAGGTAGTTGCCACAACCACGATGGCAATGCTTCTTTACGAAAGGGGATTCCTCGACTTGGAAGCGCCCGTAGTCGGAATTGTCCCGGAGTTTCGCGGAGAAGATCATAGGCGCAGCGAAGTGACGTTCCGCCATCTGCTTGCGCATAGCTCGGGACTGCCCGCCTATGAAAGGCTTTTTTTACGAGCGAAGACACGGAATGAACTGCTGCAGGAAGCTTTTAATGTTCCACTGTTACATGATCCGGGTTCGCATGCAGAATACAGTGATGTCGGCTTCATTGTGCTTGGCGTTGCGCTGGAACGAATCGCCGGTGAAACGCTAGATCAGTTTTGCCAGCGAGAAATTTTCGGACCGTTGGGGATGTCGCACACCGCTTACAATCCTCCAGGTTCGTGGAGATCAGCAATTCCGCCTACTGCCGATGATCAGTCTTTTCGTCATCGCATTATTCAGGGGGAAGTGAATGACGAAAATGCGAGTGTAATGGGCGGAGTTGCAGGGCACGCGGGCGTTTTCGGTACAGCCCTTGATGTTGCGAGCTTCGCAAATGCAATGCTGAAAGGCGGAACATCAATCATCCATTCGGAAACCGTCGCGCTGTTCACTCGACGCCAGGATTCGCCAATCGGAACATCGCGAGCTCTCGGTTGGGACACGCCTTCTGCTCCATCGCAATCGGGAAAGTATTTCTCCGCTTCTTCGTTTGGGCATCTTGGGTACACCGGAACCTCGCTTTGGATTGATCCCGAACGGCAGATTTCGGTGACATTGCTCACCAACCGCACATGGCCGGACTCTGCGAATAAAGCAATCAAAGAAATCAGGCCGAAATTCCACGATGCTGTCATGAAAGCACTCGGAGCGACTGCGTGAACGAAGCAATCAAACTGGAAAAGCTGAGTACGGAACAAATCAATCCTTCATGGGCGGACCTCGATACAAGATCATCGCTCGAGATCGCGCGGATCATCAATGCGGAGGACATCAAAGTTGCCGAAATTGTGCAGCGGGCGTTGCCACAGATTGCGCAGGCAATTGATTGCATCGCGGATTCCCTTGCAAATGGCGGGCGATTGATTTATGTCGGCACGGGAACGAGCGGTCGCATCGCGGCGCTTGATGCTTCGGAGTGCCCGCCAACGTTCGATGTGCCGGCGACAACCGTTCAATTTGTCATGGCGGGCGGCGAACGCGCTCTGGCCAAAGCGGTGGAAGCGGATGAGGACTCACGTGAACTCGGTCAAAAAGAAATTCGCAAACGAAGACCCAGCAAGAAAGATGTCGTTGTCGGAATTGCCGCCAGCGGACGCACTCCATTCACGGTTGCTGCTGTTGAATTCGCCCGCTCTAAAGGCGCAAAGACGATTGCATTGAGCTGCAATCCCAACTCGCCGCTTGAGGCTGCCGCAGAGCTCGCAATTGTAGTCGAGACTGGCCCTGAAGTCGTCGCTGGCTCGACGCGCATGAAAGCAGGCACCGCCGAAAAAATGGTGCTGAACATTCTGACGACTGGAGCCATGGTCCGTTTGGGCTATGTGTATGGAAACCTGATGGTGAACCTGCACCAGAAAAATTCGAAGCTCGGCGAACGGGCCCTCCGAATTTTGCAGACTGCGCTGGAAATCAGTCGCGAACAGGCACGTCGTGTGCTGGCTCGCGCCGGCAATGACGTTCCGATAGCTATTGTGATGCAAAAGGCCGGGCTGTCGCGATCTCAAGCAAAAGACTTTTTGAACAACGCCAACGGCCACGTAAGGCGTGCAATCGCGCTCGCCGCTTCAAAGCGTCGATCACCGGCACAGAAGTAATCGGCGAGGCAACACACTTCCGGCTAAAATCTGAATGCGCGTTTATTCCACCTACTTAGGATTTGGTTTCTCATGGATAAGTTTGTAATTCGAGGAGGCAACCCGCTGCTCGGCACTATTCGCGTGAGTGGCGCCAAAAACGCCGCGTTGCCTGCGATGGCGGCGGCCCTGCTGACCGATGAACCGGTGGTCCTCGAGAATATTCCTCAAGTCCGTGATATTGAAACCACGCGCAAACTCCTCACCGCGATGGGAGCTGAGGTGGAGCTGGGATATGGACGGGCACAGCATCGCACAACGATTTGCTGCCGCAACCTGGACTCACCGGAAGCTTCTTATGAGCTGGTGAAAACCATGCGGGCGTCGACGCTCGTGCTTGGGCCGTTGCTTGCTCGGTGCCATAAGGCGCGGGTTTCGCTTCCAGGCGGGTGCGCTATCGGCGCAAGGCCGATCGATCTGCATATCAAAGGTCTCGAGCAGCTTGGCGCCAAGATCATCCAGGAGCACGGCTATGTGGAAGCTTCTGCCGATCGCCTCAAAGGTGCAGAAATTGTCTTCGACAAGATCACGGTCACGGGCACGGAAGATTTGTTAATGGCCGCATGCCTGGCTGATGGCGAAACTGTCATGCAGAATTGCGCGCGTGAACCCGAGGTCGCCGATCTTGCCGATCTGCTCAACAAAATGGGCGCGAAAATTGAAGGCGCCGGCACCCCCACTATTCGCCTACGCGGTGTCGCGAAGTTGCGCGGAGCGAGGCACCGCATTATCCCTGATCGGATCGAGGCGGCGACATTCATCATTGCCGGAGCACTCACTGACGGCGACCTGAACATAACTGAATGCAATCCGAGTCATCTTGGTGCTCTGCTTCAAAAGCTGCAGGAAGTTGGAATCAAGACGCGGCACACTGCGGATTCAGTACGCGTCGAGGGCAATCGAAACCTGACGGCGGCCGACGTGGTAACCGAAGAATATCCCGGCTTCCCGACCGACCTGCAGGCGCAATATATGGCTCTCGCCACTCAAGCAGAGGGGACGTCGACCATCACCGAGAACATTTTCGAAAACCGATTCATGCACGCTCTTGAAATGGTGCGCATGGGCGCGAGTATCAAGATCGAAGGGCGGCGTGCAGTTGTGCGCGGGAAAACTCCTCTGAGTGGAGCCGCCGTGTTAGCTTCAGATTTGCGAGCATCCGCATCCTTGGTGCTCGCAGCACTTGTTGCAGACGGCGAAACCATCATTGACCGCGTGTATCACATCGATCGCGGCTACGAGAATATTGAAGAAAAGCTGAAGGGCGTCGGCGCGCAGATTAAGAGGATTGGAGAAATTTTTCCGAAACGCAAAAGCTCGGGCGCTGCTTAGTCAACTCTACATTTATGTCATCCCGAACTTTGCCCGAAAGGCAAAGAGAGGGACCTTACGACGATTTGCGCCGCCACCGGCGATGATCGGACAAATACCGGCCGTGCATTTATCGATGATGTCATTCACGCCGTGCTGACTCATTCTCGCCCTCAGATCACTCTCCCGCCGGCGCTGCGGGCGTGTTCAGGTGACATCACTGATGTTTCGCGTACTCTCCAGCCCCCATGAAGTGCAGCGACACATACGGCTCGTCGCCGACGACCCAGCTGTCGTGGCCGGGCTCAATGTAGAAGAGATCGCCAGGTTGCATCTCAATGACGCGGCCATCATCCATCGCGGCTGTAGCACGGCCTGAAATCACCATTCCGACGTGCTCGACGGAGCAACTCTTATGCCCTTGGGCAGCGCCAACGTGGACGGACCATTTCCATCCGGGCTCATAGCTGGCGCGGCCGATGGTCATCCCACCGACGTGCACAAGCTCGAACTTGCCCTTCTCGAACGCGCGGACCTCGTCTGGATGCTCGAAACGTTTGAGAATGACTTCGTACATAATATTTTTCGCGATGTCATTCCGAACCGTTTCACCGGTGAGGAATCTGCGGTTCGTGTGGGACAAGCAGATTCTTCATTGTCGAGCAAGCTCGACGCCTCGGAATGACTATGCTTCAGTTTTAGATGTTGACGAAAGAACTTCTAGTGCCGCCCTCCACCATGGCCCCCATGCCCGCCATGACCACCACGCCCACCGCCACGTCCATCTCGGCGACGGCGATGACGTCCACCACCTCCGCCGGGACGTCCTCCGCCACGCGGTCCACGGTCCCCGCCGCGGTCGCCACTTCGATCGCCTGAACTCGCGGGCGCATCAATTCGATTGAAATTGGGCTCGTCTCCTTCCTCAAATTCCGCGCCACCTTCAAGTGTGAGTGCACCGACCGGCACGCCATCAGCATCGACCTGCGCAACTGCGGGCGCTTCACCTGACGGAGCTGTTGCCCCTCCACCCATCTTTGCACGCTGCTCCTTGAGGATCGCCTTGCGCGAGAGGCGAATGCGATTTCCTTCAACCGCCAGCACTTTTACCAGGACCTGGTCGCCCTCCTTCAGTTCGTCGCGAACATCTTTAATGCGATGTTCCGCGACTTCGCTGATGTGTAACAGGCCTTCAGTCCCCGGAATGATTTCAACGAACGCACCGAAGTCCGCGAGCCGAGTCACTTTTCCCAAATACGTCTTCCCTACTTCGGCCGTCGCGGTGAGATCGCGGATGATCTGGATCGCCTGGTTGGCGGAAGCCTCGTCATTCGAAGCCACGTTCACTTTCCCCGTATCCTCAACGTCGATCTTCACCCCTGTTTGCTCGATGATCGAGCGGATCATCTTGCCGCCGGGCCCAATCACGTCGCGAATTTTATCGACCGGAATCTGTAAGGTGTAGATGCGAGGTGCGTAAGCTGACACCTTTTCGCGGTGCGTCGAAATCACTTCATCCATCTTGTCGAGAATGAAAAGCCGGCCGCGCTGCGCCTGGGCAAGAGCTTCACGCATGATTTGCGCGGTTATACCTCCCACTTTGATATCCATCTGCAGAGCGGTAATGCCGTCTTTCGTCCCCGCAACCTTGAAATCCATGTCGCCGTAGTGATCTTCCGCGCCGGCGATGTCGGTCAGTATTGCGTACTGTTCACCTTCTTTTACCAGCCCCATTGCAACTCCGGCCACCGGTGCCTTGAGTGGAACACCGGCATCCATGAGCGAGAGTGCCGCGCCACAGACTGTCGCCATCGACGACGAGCCGTTCGACTCCAAAATGTCGGAAACCACTCTCATCGCATACGGCCATTTCTCTTCGGTGGGCAGAACGGCGGAGACGGCCCTCTCGGCGAGCGCGCCATGACCAATTTCACGACGTCCCGCTCCACGAAGAAATCCAACTTCTCCAACCGAGAACGGAGGAAAGTTATAGTGAAGCATGAAGCGCTTTTTGGCTTCGCCCTCGAAAACCTCAAGTCTCTGCATATCGTCCGAAGTACCGAGTGTTGTTGTAACTAAGGCCTGGGTTTCGCCGCGTGTGAAGATGGCAGAACCGTGGGTGCGCGGTAACACGCCGACTTCAATCCAGATGTCCCGGATCTGATCAAAGGCGCGGCCATCGGGACGCCGTTTCTGATTAATAACCGCTTCACGGAAAAGTCTTTCGCGAAGAACTTCGTAGTAAGACTTGAGCTTTTTCTGCGCATCCTCATCTTCTTCGGGGATTGCCGCCAGCAACGACTTCTGCAGTTCTTTGACGAGTGCGTAACTTTCCGACTTCGGGTGCTTCTGGGTGTCCAGGCGATCTGTAAGATCGGCGCCGATTTTCTTTTTCAAGCTGCCGTAATAGGCTTCATCGAATTCGGGGGGTGCTACTTCGCGCTTCGGTTTGCCGGCCTTTTCGCGCAACTGATTGATGGAGGCGCAGATCTTCTTGATCTCCGTGTGTGCGAACTCAATCGCATCAACAACCGTCTCTTCTTTCACTTCCTTGGCGCCAGACTCGATCATCACTATGCCTTCGGAAGTTCCAACGACCATGATGTTGAGTAGACTGTCGCGCATCTGGCTGTAAGTAGGGTTGATGATGAACTGGCCATCGACAAGGCCGACGCGGACCGCGCCCACCGGGCCGTTGAACGGAATGTCAGAAATGGTGAGGGCAGCAGATGCTCCGTTAATGCCGGCGACATCAGGATCATTTTCGGTATCCGCCGAAAGCACAAAGGCGATTACCTGCGTTTCGCAACGGAAGCCCTCGGGAAAAAGTGGGCGAATCGGGCGATCAATCTGGCGGCTGGTCAGAATTTCGCGCTCGCTGGGACGGCCTTCGCGCTTGATAAAGCCGCCGGGGATGCGTCCGCCGGCGTAGGTGTACTCGCGGTAGTCGACAGTCAGCGGGAAGAAATCGATTCCCTCTCGCGGATCAGGATTGGATGTTGCAGTCGCGAGAACCACGTTCTCACCAATGCGTACCACAACAGAGCCGTGGGCCTGCTTGGCCAGTTTCCCGGTTTCAAATGAGATTTGTTTACCGCCGGTAAGATCAACAGAAATATCTTGTTTCATTAGTTTTCCTTGTGAGGAGGGCACTGAAGCTAGTTTCGAGCTATGAGCGGCGAGCATCGAGCAAGCTCAGCACGCACAGTGAAGCAGACATTTGGCAGCTTGGATTGCTCGCAGCTCACAGCTCATGGCTCACAGCTATTTGCCGGATGAGAGCAAACGCACCTCAACGCTCCGCGCACACTACGGCGTTGTTTCTGACATCCAGAAACGAACAGCCCAAAAGAAACAGCCTCCTACTTGCGGAGGCCGAGTCTTTGAACGACCGTTTTGTAGCGTTCGGAGTCGTATTTTTTGAGGTAGTCGAGCAAGCTACGGCGCTTGCTGACCAGCATGAGAAGGCCGCGGCGTGAGCCATGGTCTTTCTGGTGCGATTTGAAGTGCTCCGTCAGTTGACCAATTCGTTCGCTCAACAGAGCGATTTGGACTTCTGGACTGCCCGTATCGGTGGGATGCGTTCCGTACTGATCAATGAGGGATTTCTTTTGCTCTCTGGCTAGCACTAACCTGGTGCACTCCTTCTATATTTTCAACTCGTTAAGTTGTATGCAGATAGGCTAACACGTTGGGAGGAAAGGCGGCAAGGGTGGGGCCTCACTTGTCTTACCGCGATATTGAAGTCGCTGGTAAGACAAGGGCCCATGAACCACCACTTTCGCGTACGCGATCCTCGATGGTTTGCGCTTTGATCTCAGCCCGTTTTCCCACAACTTGCTCCCGTAACCAGAGCTGTCATCCCGAGCGAAGACGTTCATTCGCTTCCGAATGAACCTCGCAGCCGAGGATTTGCAGTTAGCGCCCAGAGGCGGCGAGGAAACCGCAACTGCAGATCCCATTCGACTCCTTCCCTGCGGTCAGTCGCTCAGGGCAGGCTCCTCGTGCCGGATGAGTTTTTCAAACTCATCCGGATGCCTCGGGATGACAAGACGATTGATATTTGCGCAGAGAAATCAGGTGCCAGTCTCCGGCTCACATCCTAACCCCGTTGCCCAGCATCCGCTTAGATCGGATCGCAATTCAATGTTCATTCGTCACAGACTTTGTCAACCATCAGCCGCTACTCTTCCCCTTGTCATCCCGAGTGAAGAGGTTCATTCGCTTTGGGAATGAACCTCATAGAGAGGGGTCTGCAGTTGAAAATCCAGTCCGGTCGGGGCCATGAACGCAACTACAGATCCCTCGACAATCCAGGGGAGTCTAACAACTCCCCTGGATTACTCGGGATGACAAGTGTGAGGGTCGTAGTGGTAGGGTTTGGTGGCAAGCGTACGTATCGGCCAGAGCAAGGACGTCAAAGGCGCGCGATACTGCGGTCCACCCAAACTTCGTTTTCCTGCGCAGTGTGACGTCCATCCGTCACAGAGGTCCTGCCCCAACTAGCACTACCCTTCAATTGTCATCCCGAGCGAAGAGGTTCATTCGCGAGCGAATGAACATCAAAGCCGAGGGATCTGCAGTTAACTCCCAGAGGCGGCGAGGAAGCCCCAAATACAGATCCCTCGTGCCGGATGAGTTTTTCAAACTCATCCGGATGCCTCGGGATGACAAGACAATTGATATTTGCGCAGAGAAATCAGGTGCACGTCTCCGGCTCACATCCTAACCCCGTTGCCCACCATCCGCTTAGATCGGATCGCAATTCAATGTTCATTCGTCACAGACTTTGTCAACCATCAGCCGCTACTCTTCCCCCTTGTCATCCCGAGTGAAGAGGTTCATACGCTCCGCGAATGAACCTTACAGAGAGGGATCTGCAGTGAAGACCAAGACCTACTACGTGTACATCATGGCCAGCCGGTCGCTTAACCTCTACACGGGAATTACAAACAGCATCTATCGGAGGGCCTTGCAGCACAAACGCGGCGAAATCGAAGGCTTCACGAAACGCTACAACATCAACCGACTCGTCTATTACGAAATATTCCACCAAGTTGGTAATGCCATCGCTCGTGAGAAACAGATCAAGTCATGGACTCGGGCAAAGCGAATAGCTTTGATTAGAGCAAAAAATCCGACGTGGCAGGACCTGGCCGAAGGGTGGGGTGAAAAGTTCGAACTGCAGATCCCTCGTGCCGGATGAGTCTTTCAAACTCATCCGGATGCCTCGGGATGACAAGACAATTGATATTTGCGCAGAGAAATCAGGTGCACGTCTCCGGCTCACATCCTAACCCCGTTGCCCAGCATCCGCTTAGATCGGATCGCAATTCAATGTTCATTCGTCACAGACTTTGTCAACCATCAGCCGCTACTCTTCCCCTTGTCATCCCGAGCGAAGAGGTTCATTCGCGCGAATGAACATCACAGCCGAGGGATCTGCAGTTGAACGCGCGTGCGCCGGTCGCTCCAGGAAACCCAAAATGCAGATCCCTCGTGTCGGATGAGTCTTTCAAACTCATCCGGATGCCTCGGGATGACAAAACAACAGGGATCGCCGATTGGCATGACGGTCAGTGATCCTAATTCAAGCCTCGATTCCGGCCGCCAGTGAGAATGTTCATCCGTCACAGACTCTGTCCATCATCAGCCGCTACTCTTCCCCTTGTCATCCCGAGCGGCGCTGTTTCACTTGCTTGCGGTTGCTTCAGCAGATGCCAGGCTTCGCGGTAAGCCTCATAGAATCCTCCGGACCGCCTGGTTTTTCGTCCGGCGCAAAGTCCGGGATGAACACGGATGGAAATGCTTCCTTTTAGTGCTTCTATAGGAATCACGTACCACGTCTCACATGGCGCGACGTATGCGGCTATGAAATCAACGTCTTCCTGCGAATATGCGAGGCCCGCGCCCTTTTTCATCCGGTGACGAGCCAGGATCGAGAATCCGGTTTGGCGGCGCTCGCGTTTTGTGAAGCACGACTTCACTTGCACGCGCGCCAATTTGCGGCCGTGCTGGACGAGGAAGTCGTACGCATGGCTGTCGCCGTAGGGCCTCGCGACTCCGATGCCTTCGCTGGCTGCGCGAAACATGAACGCGAGCTCGGCGAGCTCGCCCATGCGTTTGGTGCCGAGGTGTCCTGCCGGCATGTAGGATTTTTGTCTTTTCAAGTGGGATTCCTGTGGTCAGTGATTGATTGTCAAAAGAAAAAGGCGCGGAGGAATCCGCGCCTTCTTATTGGTCGGGTTCTAGTAATCAAAAGCCCCGCTAGTCAGGCGGGGCCGGTGTAAAGTTGACAGCGAGTACGCTACCTTTCAAGAAAGTTAAATTTACTGCTGCCTCTGGAAAATCGCGAGATATGTGGCGTCAGCGCAGGCCCACGAAAGTAGACGTCGTCCCAGAATAGGAATATCTGCTTCTGCTGATGCGGCTCTAACGACTTTCGCGGACGAGGGCGTCCGCGCCACACGAGCACCGCACAAAGAAAAAGGCGCGGAGGGGATCCGCGCCTTTGTTATGTCCTTATTTTCAGAATAGCAAATTGGAAAGTAAATTGTGACACGGTTTTCAGATTTATTTCATCCATTAATTCAGCAGCTTAGAAGGAAATTGGGTGTTTAGGGGGCTTGACAAGATTTTGAGGTTTGCACCACGTTCGGTGCAAACTTTGGGAAAACCCCCACTTTTCGAAAACCGCGAGAAATTGGGCACCCAACAGTTTTGCAGGTCCCTCGGCTGCGCTCGGGATTTCTACACCCCAGCAAGCCAAAACCGGGCTTGCCGGGGGCTCCGTCTTCGGCGCGCGGCTCTGACGCCGCGCAGACGCCTCAACTTGACAAGATTTTCAAGATTGCACAAGTGCTGGTGCAATCGCCCGGAACGAGCGCGGGATGGGCTTTCCCGCGTCGCGAAAAACGCGAGACCCGGTGGCGTGAAATGCTCTTACCACAGGCTGCATCGATTCCCACCCTTCCCAAAACCGGGGAAGGATGGGGCACCCACGCGTGAAGTGATACAGAGAGTGGGCCACCCGCCCCTCGCCGTGTGCCTCACTTTCTCCCCACTTTTTGGCCTTGACAGAAGTTAGAGTACATGCGTACTCTTATGTCATGCGGTACTCCCTGGAACATAAAGCACGAAGCCACGAGAAGATTTTGTCGATGGCCGCCCGGTCATTCCGCGAGCGCGGGGGTGACACCAGCGGCATCGGGACGGTAATGAAGAAGGTGGGCCTGAAAAAAGGGGGGTTCTACCGCCATTTCAAGAGCAAAGACGATCTGTTCGTCGAAGCGGTAGCGCGCGCGCTCGACGAGACTGGAAGGGCCATGGTCGAGGTTGCGGAGTCTGCCCCCGAGGGCCAGGCGTTGCGGGCCATCATTGAGCGCTATCTAAGCATGGGTCACTTGAATTCGCCTGGGAATGGTTGCGTCCGCGCCGCGTTGGGGCCGGAGCTCGCGCGGAAGCCGGCGGCGGTGCGGAAAAGGATTCAGGTCCTACTGGAAGCTTATCGCGAACGCTTCCTGCCGTTCATGCCGGGAAAGACCCGAGAAGAGAAACAGAAGAAGATCAGGTTGCTGTTCCCCAGCATGGCGGGAGTGTTGATGATGGCCCGGGTTAGCCCGGATCCGGAACGGCGCGAGCAGGTTTTGATGGAGGCAAGGAACTTTTTTCTAAAGTGCTTCACTGACGAATAAATTTTTTTGCTTTTATAGAGTACTCCCGTCCTCTTACTAAAGAGGAGATACCACATCAAGAGGAGAAGCGAAATGAACTTCATGATCCCATTGCTGATGGCAGCAATTCCCGCGGCATCGGTCGCGCAATCACAATCCGAAAGCGGCTCAGGCGTGCCCAGCGCAGCTATACCTAAAACAACTGCAGTGCTAGTCATTTTGACTCCGCGAGAAGGCGTGACCCCGCAGCAAGTCATGGCGGTCATCCCTGATGAAATTCAGGCGACGGTGAAGCTCTATCTCGACGGAAAAATCCGGGAGTGGTATTCCCGCGCCGATGGTAAGGGCGTTGTCTTCCTGATCGACGCCAAGACCGAGGACGAAGCGCGAGCCATTATGGAAACTCTGCCGCTGGCGAAGCAACACTTGATGGACCACCAGTACATTCCCGTCGGACCCTTGATGCCATTGAAGGCATTGAACCCGGCAGTATTTCAGTGATTCCCCGAGACGGAACCGCACAACACAAACGTCTTGAAAGGAGATGACCATGATCAAACCGAGAATCATCGTGACGGGCGCGACCGGGAAGACGGGCAGCATCGTTGCCAGCGAGTTGCTGAAAGCCGGCAATCCCGTCCGCGCCATGGTGCGACGGGAAGATGAACGGAGCGCGCGACTGAAAGCGCAAGGGGTCGAGATCGCAGTTGCCGAGATGAGTGATGTCGAACGAGTCGCTGACGCGTTAAAGGACGTGCAGGGCGCCTACTATTGTCCGCCTCTCGATCCGTATATGGTCCAGGGCGCAGTAGGGTTCGCGGTCGCGGCGAAAGAATCGCGACTCGAACACATCGTAGGATTGACACAATGGCTGTCGAGTCCCTCGCATCCCTCGCTCATGACTCGCCAGCACTGGCTGGTTGATCGGCTGTTTTCGACGATACCCGGAGTGGGGCATACGATCGTCCGCCCAGGATTTTTCGCCGACGCCTACCTACTGACGATGGGGTTGTCGGCGCATCTCGGCGTGTTCCCCTGGCTGTACGGCGATAGCCGCAACGCGCCGCCCTCGAACGAGGACATCGCGCGAGTTGCCGCCGCGGCGCTGATGAATCCGGCGCGGCATGCAGGCAAGATTTATCGGCCTACGGGACCGGAACTTCTTGGCGCGGAGGACATGGCGAAGGCGATCAGTCGAGCGGTTGGGCGAGCGGTAAAAGTTGTACCGACCCCGAGCTGGCTGTTCATGAAGGGCGCGCGAATGGCCGGGGTACCGATCAATGTGCTGAGCAATGTCCGCTATTACATTGATGATCACAGGCGCGGTGCGTTTGAGATGGGCGCGCCGACAACCGATGTGCCCGATGTAACGGGCCGTCCCGCTGAAGACTTCGAGACCATTGCTCGGCGCTATGCGGCGCAGCCGCGCAACCAGCGCACCACTGGCAACTGGCTGCGGGAGATCGCAGAGTTCATGGTTTCCCCGCTCCGCCCGGGCTTCAATTTCGATCGCTACGACCGGGAGCTGCGCCGTCCGTTTCCATCCAGGCCGCAGTTCGCGCCGGAGTCAGAAGTGTGGCGGCGCGAGCACGGTATCAGCGATATTGCCAAGCCCGCCGCCTTACTTCGAGCAAAAACCGCTTCTGTCACCAATCACCCTCAATTTTTGCAATCTCACTAGGAGGAATTTATGCAAACGCAGTTCGCCTTTTTTGTCAGCATCGCATTCAGCTTGGTCGCCTGGGGAATCGTGACCGCCAGATACATCTGGCCGCGACTTCGCCTTCGTCAACGGACTGAGGCGTTGCGACCCCTGCTCGTCCTGCACAGTTTTCGATTTCTGGGACTGGCATTTCTGGTGCCGGGAGTCGTATCGCCTGACCTGCCGACCGCCTTCTCGCATGCGGCGGCATATGGGGACCTCGCCGCGGCGGTGCTCGCCCTGCTTGCGCTGATATCGTTGCCGAGCGCATCAGGCGTTGTGCTTGCATGGATCTTCAACCTGTGGGGCGCGGCCGATCTCTTCAATGCTTTCTACCAGGCCAATCACGCAGGACTGATAGCCGGCCAGCTGGGCGCCACCTACTTCATTCCGACGTTGATTGTGCCATTGCTGTTCATCACTCACGGGCTGGGTTTCAGGATCCTTCTGCAACATCAACCTCAAACCGCGATACAGGAAAGCCGACGGCTGGCATGAGTCGCATTGAGGACTCGAAGTGATAGGTGGGCGGGGTGTCCCACCTTTCGCGGTTTTCGAAGAGTGAGAATCAGTAACCGCGACAGCCGGACTTCCACTTCTGCCGTTAGAAGAGGGCTGCCCTTCACCCGCTTGGCACTCGCCCTCAGGGGATCTGCATTGAGAAGCAAAACCTGAGTTACGGTGCCCGCCCTCCGTGCATCACCAGCAGCAACTCTAAGGACCGTTCCGTGGGAGCTACCCGACAGTAACTCAGGCTGGCTAGGTCTTCCGTCCTATAATCGAGTCGGTTTAGGTGCATTCTTCGACCTCCCCACTTGGATGGCAGTCGGATTGATTGTCAAAATTCGCGACCACCCGAAAGACTCGAACCGGAGGAGATCGTGATCGAACAAAAAGTTAATGAATTCTTTGGCGATGCCGAGTCCACCGGATTTGGGACGGGCTGGTGGAGCGGAATATTGTCCGCCTTTTTTGGATTCCTTTCATTCGGAGCAGTCTTGTGCCTGCACTTCCCTCAGGTATTAAGCTCTCCTGAACTGCGACCGCATTACCCGATGCACACGATGCGGGTTCTAATTGAATGCCTCATAGTAGGAGCGATTGCATTCGGAGTCATCTCGTCACTTCTGCGCAAAAAAAAGATTTTGGCATTGACTGGCTTGTTGCTCGCCACCGCTGCGGCCCTTTTAGGGGGATCAAGTGTACCGATTAACCAGACCCTGGGAAACGGGCCGGCAATAGGCTTGGACTGGTTCTTGCTTGATATGTTTTTGATGGCACTGATCTACGTGCCGCTCGAAAGACTCTGGCCGCAGTATCCGGAGCAAGGAACATTCAGGAACGAGTGGACTTTGGACGTGGTCTACTTCATGTCCACTCATCTGCCGATACAGATTTTGTCGTTTCTGGTTTTATTGCCCGCAACGCTCGCGACCAGGTATCTGGGCATTCCGGCTCTTCAGCATTTCATCGCTCGGATGCCGTGGCTCCTGCAGTTTTTCCTAGCCGTGGTGGTGGCGGATATCGCCGAATACTTCATTCATTTGGCTCTGCACAAGGTACCTTTCTTATGGCGTTTTCATGCGGTCCATCACTCTTCGAAGGCGCTTGATTGGATCGCGGGCTCACGCTCCCACTTTGTTGACGACACGCTCGTGCGGGCGTTCGTGCTTGCGCCTCTCATGTTCGGATTTTCACAAACCATCATTCTGGTCTATTTGATCTTCGTCACTCTTCATGCAACCTGGACGCACTGCAACTTCGGTCCTAATGCCAAATGGCTGGAGAAGTTCCTGGTCATGCCTCGATATCACCATTGGCACCATACCTCTCAGAAAGAGGGCATCGATAAGAACTTCGCTATTCACTTTCCGTGGATCGATAAGATTTTTGGAACGTACTACTATCCCGATACTTGGCCGGAGCACTACGGACTGGATGGCGAGGAAATTTCGCGTAGCTTTCTTGGACAAACGGTGCAACCATTCACGCCAAGAAAGAAGAGCGCGCTAAAAGCCTAGAGCTACTAACGGAACGTCGTCGGGTACTTGTTCTCCTCGTGGTGTTGCCTTCACCAAGCCAACGGCCTTCATAACTTTGACAGTCAAAAATCCGAAATCGTATTCGGAGTCATTGTGGCTTAATCGCAAAAGACCTGGATAGTGGTGATGATTGTTTTGCAGGCACGCGCTAAACGTTGCTGTTACTGGCAGCCATTCACCAATATTCATGGCATTGTCGTCGTCGTGATACCTGCGGTAGCCGAAGTCACGCGTGTGGGTCCAATAGTTTTGAATCATGTTTACCCACAGTGCAAAGACCCGCGTTCCTATCCACATCACCAGCGTAAACTTCAAACTGCCGGCTAATTTCCACAACAGATAGAAACTGAACGTTTGCACGACGATTGCGAAAATCGGGCTGGCTGCGACCCGAAATGTCCGAGAGTGCAGAATCTTGTCGGTCGTCAAACTCTCAATACACTTGTAAGGCGCTACGCACAGATACATGGTTCGCCAAAAGCCGTCGCCTGAAAGCTTGTTGGGATCGCCATGATGATCGGCATTCTTATGATGCAATCGATGGCGATTTACCCAGGCGATCGGATCTACGTAAATCGCGAAGACGTTATTTACGACAGTGATGGCTTTTATGAACCATTCTTTATAGTCCAGTGCCCGATGAGCGATTCCCAGATGAAGAACATCCGCCAAATACAATCCACCCATAAACCAACAAAAAATCAGATAAGCTCCGCCCCACAAAACCCCGAGCCACGGCCCCAGATGAGAAGGCGCAGAGTACATACAAACCAACAGGTAGACAACGATAGTCAAATAACCCATGAGGCTATAGATTTTCATGGTCGCTCCCAGTGGCATGATTCAAGCAAAATTCAGGGCTGTTTCAAGTAGCAAGTCGTGTCCGCTGGAGATCGGGTGAGGCTGGACAACTTCTCGCGTTCACCGAGTGGGGTCCGTTCAAGTGCGCGCGCCAGGCGCTTCCGGCCGAAGGTGAAGCACCA
>DATBIE010000225.1:0-5634 GCA_036557105.1 Terriglobales bacterium | reverse complement strand
CGCAGCGAAACGGCTCGGCGCTACAAATTCGACGATGGAATCGGCGAAATTGGAATTATCGCTCCGGTTTCGCATCCCTTCTGCGGACATTGCAGCCGGATTCGGATAACGTCTGATGGAAAGATCCGAACGTGTCTCTTTTCCGTCTGGGACCACGACCTGCACGAACTGATGCGGCGCGGTGCTTCGGATGAGGAGATGGCGGAGTTCATTCTCGGTGTGGTGAGCAGGAAGGAAGAACGCCACCACATTGGCGAGCCGGATTTTGTGCCGGCGTCGCGGACCATGGTGCATATCGGCGGTTAGCTGTTCGTCCAGCCGCCATCGGCAAACAACAAGAGCTTTTAACCGCAGAGATCGCAGAGAATAACCGAGAGAACGCGGAGTGTTCACCGCCGAGAGCGCCAAGGTCGCCGAGAACATTTAGATATGAAAAGAACGTCCTTCGTGAACCTTAGTGTCCTTCGTGGTTTGTGTTTTTTCGTTCCATTGATTTCGACCCTCGCCATTGCGCAACAGTCTTACCTTGGTTTCGATCGCAATGACTATCCCGGCGATCAATATCTCAAAGTTCTACGCCAGACTTTCTCCTACACCGGCTATTGGCTGAACAATCCTCCCGGCGAAAATAGCAATAGCTGGATCGGAAAGCGGCAGACATTGGAGTCTGCGGGATTTGGCTTTCTCGTCCTCTTCAATGGGAGGCTCGATAAACAGCTGCGGCATAGTGCGGCGAGGCTGGGCAAGGCTGACGGAACAACCGCCGTCGGAGCTGCCCGGCGAGAAGGTTTTGCCGAACGTACGATCGTTTTTCTCGACATCGAGGAGGGCGGACGCATGCTGCCTGAGCAGAAGGCCTACATATATGCATGGGTGGATGCAGTCATCGCCGATGGTTTCCGTGCGGGAGTGTATTGCTCAGGCATTCCCGCACAGGAAGACAGGAACACCAGCATTGTGACCGCGAACGACATTCGCGATAACGCGCACGGAAGGCAGATTACATACTGGGTTACGAACGACGCATGTCCGCCGTCTCCGGGGTGCAGCTTCCCTAATCAACCTCCCGTGCCGGCCGAAAGCAAGGTCGAGTTTGCGGAGGTTTGGCAGTTTGCGCAGTCGCCTCGAACGGGTTTTGCCGCACAATGCCATAACTACAATCGCGACGGGAATTGCTATCCGCCAGGAATCAGTTCGGCGAGCAGGGTGCACATCGATGTGAATGCGGCGACGAGCGCAGACCCCTCGCATGGCAGATGAATGAAAGTCGCGGGCGAGGGCGCCCGCGCCACACCACAGTTGCGCTCTGCACGGCAAACAGTGCACAATGTAGCTGGATACTCTGGTTGTCAGGCGAAAGAAAAAGGCGACTTTATCGGTGCCTGGGAGCATCCAAACTAATAGCAGTAAGTGGCTTCAACATCCCCGCGGACTGGGCGCGAATTTTGAAGACCGATGCGCGCAGTGAGCCCGCTGGAGCCGCTGAGAGGCTTTCAACATCCCCGTTTTGGATTTGAGTGAAGGCAGCAGATGAAACGTCTGTTGTGTCTGCTCGTCCGAAGCTGAAAGCGTGAAAAATATGGCTACGGCAGCGCAAGTTTGCAGTCTGGAAAATTATCTCGTTCTCCCCGACCACACAATGGACGACCGCATTGCTGCGGCGAAGAAGGAATTAGGCCGCGATCTGGTCATCCTAGGACACCATTATCAGCGAGATGAAGTCATCCGGTTTGCTGATTTTCGTGGCGACTCTTACAAGCTCTCGCAGCAGGCAGCGAAGGCAGGCGGCAAATATATTGTGTTCTGCGGCGTGCACTTCATGGCGGAGAGCGCCGACATTCTGGCTCGGCCCGGACAAGTCACGATTTTGCCGGACTTGAATGCCGGATGCTCCATGGCTGACATGGCGGAAATCACTCAGGTAGAGGATTGCTGGGAAACGCTGGTTCGCGCAGGGATCACGGATGACGCAGGCAACGGCGTGACGCCGATCACGTACATGAATTCGACGGCGGCAATTAAGGCGTTTTGTGGCGAAAGGCGAGGAGTTGTCTGCACGTCGTCCAATGCTGGGGGAGCTTTTAAATGGACGATTCAAAAAAACAAATCGCGGGCGGGGGCACCCGCGCCACACGATCACAAGATTCTCTTCCTTCCTGATCAACATCTGGGCAGAAACACTGGATACAAACTTGGCATTCCGCTCAACGAGATGGTCGTCTGGGATCCCTACATGCTGAACGGCGGCGTCGATCCTGAGCGGTTAAAAAAAGCACGCGTGATTCTCTGGAAGGGCCATTGCTCGGTACATCAACGCTTCTTGCCTGAGCACGTTGATAATGTTCGCGCGAAATATCCTGGCATTCGCGTGATTGTGCATCCCGAGTGCCGGTGGGAGGTTTGCCAGAAGGCGGATGGCATCGGTTCAACCGAGGGTCTGTTAAAAATGATCCGCCAGGCGCCGAGTGGAACGATGTTCGCCGTAGGCACGGAAATTCACCTGGTGAACCGTATGGGTAAAGATTTCGCGGCGGAAGGCAAAAAGGTAATTACGCTCGACGACTCCGGCTGCCTGTGCACCACGATGTTCCGTATCTCTCCGCAGCACCTGTGCTGGGCGCTCGAGAACCTGGTCGAAGGCAACATCGTCAATCAAATCAAGGTTCCGGATGACGTGAAGCGCTGGGCACGCGTGGCACTCGATCGGATGCTGGAGATCCAGTAAAAGCAGGTTAGGCCGTTCGCTATTGATTGTTTGTGTCCCCTGCGAGTCCTTGGCGTACAGTAAAGCTTTTAACCGCAGAGTTCGCGAAGGAAAACCGCAAAGGTCGCAGAGAAAATCTTGAAAGCCATACAAGTCTTGAAAGCATACTTACCTTTCTCCGCAACTATTTCAACTGGACACGTGTTTAAGCCCTACAGCAATGCGCGCCACCTGGAGGGACTATGGAATCCGTCATCAATTCCGAGGTGCGTCAGTTGTGTAAGGCAGTTTCAGAGGAACAGGATTCGGAACGTTTAAAGACCTTGCTTGAGACGCTGACCGAGATATTGGACGAACGTATGCTCGTCGCTTCGCTGATTTGAAACTGCTAAAGCCAAGTTTCCCGTAGAGGCGACCGAAACAGCTACAGGTTCAGTTCGAGTAAAATAGCTCTATACCGCATATGTCTTCCCGCACATTTACCCTCGCCGAAGCGCAGGACCTGCTTCCAGTGTTAGAGTCCCTTCTGCGTAGATCCATCGACGGCAAGAAGCAAATCGAATCGATCGATGCGGAGTTCCAGGCCGTGGCGCACCGCGTGATGCTCAATGGCGGAATGTCACTCAATATTCTTCATCTTGCAAGGCGAAAAGCCGAGCGCGAGAAGACGTTTCAGCAAGTAAAAGACGCGATGGACGAAATCGATGCTATAGGCGTGCAGGTGAAGGACCTGGATATCGGCTTGCTCGATTTCCCTTGCGAAGTAGATGGGCAAACTGTACTGCTTTGCTGGAGACTGGGTGAGAAGGCGATTACTCACTGGCATGGTGTGAGCGAAGGTTTTGCAGGGCGCAAGCCAATCGACGCCAGGATCACTAAAGCGAAGCGCTCGAATTAATTTCCAGGAAACTGCTTTTGTTCGCAAGACCCTCTACCATGTTCGTTCTACCTCCAAGCAGAGCAGTATCACACGTTGGTACACGCTGTGACTGCGGGCAGATTCTCTCTGCTACAATTTCGTGAGTTGTCGGCGGATTTCGCTTTCAGGACTCATTCATGTACCGTGCCGGACGGAAGCTAGCTCTAATTCTGGTGGCTGCATTTGTCGCGCTTGAAGGCGGATGCACTGGCTTTTTTGTGAATCCGACGCTGTCGTCGATTGCTATCGGCCCGCAAGATCAGACAATTTCTGTGCAACAGACGCTGCAGATGTCCGCAACTGGTACCTACAGCGACGGCTCGACGAAAGACCTGACCGGACAGGTGAATTGGAGTTCCGACACGACTTCCTGTGCGACAGTCAATGCAAACGGTTTGGTGAGTCCCGTTAAAGGCGTTACGGGAATCTGCTCTACCACGATCACTGCGGCTTCCGGAACTGTCAGCGGGGCGACGGCTACGGTTAATGTGACCCAGGGCACTCCGCTCTCGATCCAACTCACGGCTTCAACAACCAACCCTCAGGCGAACAGCACTGTAACCTTCACTGCGAAAGCAACCTTCCCGGGTAGCAGCACGCCGCAAGACATCACGAGTTCAGTGACCTGGAGCGTTTCCGATACTACAAACCTAACTTTGACGAATGGCAGCGGAACCGGAACTCTGTCAGCGGGGTCGACCGGTTTGACGATTACCGTTCAGGCGAGCTTCGATGGCGTGCTCAGCAATGTCGTAACGTTGCATGTGCAATAGCGCCCAGGTACAAATTGCTTGCCTCGGTCACGCGAGTCCGCTCTCAAAAATGGCATCTAGCTGACAGTCCATCTACGTTTCCGCTCCTTCCGTAACCTGTTGTCGAGGTAAGTAGCGCGATACATTCCTACCAAGCAAGTCGCAAGCATTCTCAACCAAAACTGGAACTCAGAGATGAAGTACTTAGCCGTGCTCGCGCTCCTCGTGTCGCTCACCGGTTGTGGCACGCTTCTGAATTCGCCGCCCAGCGTTAATAGTCAGCAGTTCCAACAGAGCCAGCAGGCGCCGCTTCCGCCGCCAGCACCAGGGGCCCAGCTCTATGACATGCTGGAATGGATGACGATGGATCCATCGCTCGCGTCAAGCCATCACATGTCCGGCACTGCCAATCCGGTCTATACGAACGTTGCCTCCGACCGCTTTTACTGGACGAAGACCGGCCAGGGATATCCGTGGGACATCCAGCTTTACGACAACAATTACATCTATTTGTGGGTCACGGAGCTGAACTGGCAAAACCCGAAGACTTACAAGGTATTTCATGACCCAAAATTCGGAGATTTCAACCTTCCGCTGGTGCCGCGGTTTGCGCAGGGTGGTTTTCCAGGGTCGAAAATCAAAATTCTGCCTTCAGAAACTACCTTCGAGATGCACACCGACTGCAATAGCTTCACGTCCCACAAATTGGGTGGTGTTATGAATACGGTCTGGGGGCCATACAAGGAATCTTTGGGCGGTGACTTGCCGGATAATTTGCAGACGCTAGTGATTAGTTATCAGTACAACTGCGACAGCGCTTCCCACAACTGCAAGGACAAAGAAGAGTTCCATGTAGCAAAACCGTATGGCTTGGTGAAATGGCAGCACCAGAAACGGCAAGCCGATGGAACCTATGCCGCTCCCGACAACGTGACGTTTTTGAACACACTATCCACCGGGCAGGTGACGCCCTTCACGGTTTGCTTTTAGATTGCTGAGTCTCTTCCGGCGTGGCTCGCTGAAAGACGCACACCAGAATGTTCGGTCCGAAATTCTTTGGAGTTCCGCCGAGTCTTCGGAGGTCCGCAAGCCAGTTGTCTTCCTTATCGTCGATCCAGCCAGATTGAAACATGTGGAGCGTCGTTTCTGCGGGGACGGATTCCCAGGCGCGTCTTAGCATGTCAGGGAATGTATTCCGGTCGAATCCCGCCAGAGTGTCTACAGCAACTAGACGATGATTGCCACATCGGAAGACTTGT
>DATBIE010000224.1:0-17529 GCA_036557105.1 Terriglobales bacterium | reverse complement strand
TTCTGGAACCTGGGCAGTGGAAGTGGAGCAGCTTCCGCGACTACGCGCTCGGGATAGCCGGACCTGTTTATATTGATCGAGAGAGCCGCTCGGAGATGAAGGCGTTTTTCTCGGTTCATAGCCGCACAGGATGGCATATTTGCCCCACCCTTTGAAAATCGCAAAGGGTGGGCCAGCCTCCCTCTGGATGTTTTCAAGCTTAGGAATTGAACTCGCACAGGCCACCCTTTTCGCACAAGGATGAGGCATCCTTCGTCGGAATACTGGCGGGAAAACACCCAAGCCTGGGCCCCATCCGCCCGCGGTGCTCGTAGCCGAAGTTGCAGCCAGGCTTTGCGGTTTGATAACGACGGTCACTCACCTGAGATTACCGAAACGCGTCTTCCAATAGCTATTGGACTTCCGGAACTTGGGCCACCGGAAGTACCCACCTAGAATCGTGAATTACCTCACGTTAAGGGAGCTTGTTTCGTGATAGCCAAACGAATTTGGCCACTTTTACTTGTGGCCATTGCGGTGTCCGCCCCTTTGCTGGGTCAGGTTACAAGCACGCCAAATGCGCCAACCGGCCAGATCACCGGCACCGTGACAGACTCTAATGGCGACGTCATTTCGGGCGCTACCGTCGCATTGCGAAGCCTCGATGGCAAAGATCTCTTAAAACTGGTATCGGACGACAACGGATTTTTTGATTTCACGCAGCTCGACGCCGGTAGCTATCGTGTCATTATCAGCGCGCCAGATTTTGCTGACTGGACTTCAGCCGATCTCGTTCTCAATCCGGGTCAGTACATGCTTCTAAGCGACTGCAAACTTCGCTTAACTGTAACAACCACTATCAACGTGGCGTACACGCCCGAGGAAATCGCCACCGAGCAGGTGCAGGTTGAGGAGAAGCAGCGTGCCTTCGGCATCATTCCAAACTTTTATGTTGTTTACGATGCCAACCCGGCGCCACTTACTACCAGATTAAAATTCCACCTGGCCATGAAAACCTCGACTGATGTCGTTAGCGTTCTTGGAGTCGCTGCGCTTGCTGGCATCAATCAGGCGGGGAACACTCCCGATTACCGGCAAGGTTGGAAGGGCTACGGCGAACGCTTCGGCGCGGCTGCCGCCGATGGTTTTAGCGACATTATGATCGGTGGTGCGATTCTGCCATCTATTCTGCGGCAGGACCCTCGCTACTATTACAAAGGTACGGGAACAAACAAGTCCCGCATCCTGCATGCCATTTCCGGCCCGTTTGTATGCAGATCAGACAATGGGGAATTGCAACCCAACTACTCAAGCATAGGTGGAGACTTGAGCTCGTCGGCACTATCGAACCTGTACTATCCGCCTTCGAATCGCGGCGGTGGGCTGGTACTCCAGAATTTCTTTGTGACCACCGGCGAACGCATGTTGAGCAGCCTGGTACAAGAGTTTGTCCTTGGCAGAGTCACAGCGAGACAAAAGAACTAGCCCCAAACGAACCTATTCCACGCTGGCCGGGTGCCCACCCTTGGACCTGTCGCCTGCTCCTTAATCGAGCTGAAGCTCGCTTACATCTCTACTCCGCTCATACGCGGCCATAAATGGCCGCTCTACACGATCATCGGACGGGTGCCCACCTTTCGCGGTGTTCGAAAGCTGGGAATCACGAAGTTGGTACATCGGATTTTAGACGGATCCGGATCACGGAGTGCCAGGCGATTGATGTTGCCCTACCCTTTGAAGAGAGCAAAGGGTGGGCCAGCCTGCCTGAAAACCAATTTTCCGCCGGGGTGTGATCACGTCCACCGCCGCTGGTCAGTGCTGGGTTGAGGAAGCGATGTTGATGCTGTCAACGAGGAGGAACACTCCAGAGGAATGCTCGGCGTCGTTCATGGATCCTTTCTCAGCGGAAGTTTTGCCGGCCATGTACTCGCTGGCGGGATGGACGACGCCCGAGACCGTAACTATGTCGCCTTTGTGCACGCGCATGGCTTGCAGGTTAGCATCGTTCTCAGGCTTCACAATCAGCAAACGATGATGGTCGTCTGATCCCACCCAAAAGTTGCCATTGTTGTTTGTGTCCTGCACAAGGGCATTTTTCAGGGTCACAGATTTTCCGACCCAGTCGTAGGGCTTCTTGTCGTTGTAAATCTTCCCAGGATCGATCAGTTCAATTTTTTGATTCTGATTCGAATTGGCTGTCGGTTCGGGCGGATTGTCCTGAGCTACGGCTGGAATCGCGAGCGCAAGCGTGAAAGTTACGACCACAATAGAAATAGTTGTATTTAAAGACGTCATGGCTAAGCCTCGTTTACTTGGATGGTACGGGGCCAGATGACAGTTGCAAATGCGAGGCGCCAACAGTGCGGCTGCTGGCGCAAGTCGGACAGATCAGATGTAAGTTACTGGTCGAGTTGCTACGTAACGAATCAATGAGTAACTCATAACCAAGGGCAACACTGTAACTATGCTGCTTGTTCTCTTGGCAGAGCAGAAGGTGAGGGGCGCACAAGGTACTCGGCAATTATTGTGGCGATCAGTGCCGCTGTCGGCACGGCAACAATTGCGCCGAGTAGTCCTGCCAGTTCGCCCCCGATTGTGAGCGCAATAATGACGGCGATACCGGGCAGATCGACTTCCGCGCGCATGATTCGCGGAGTCAAATAGGCATTTTCGATCTGCTGATAGACAAGATAAAAAATGATGACGCCGAGCACCTTTTCCCATGAGTCGAGTGCCGCGACCAATCCCGCAACGACCACGGTGGCGACGGGACCGAGGATTGGAACAAAGTTGGCGAGACCGGCAAAGACGGCGAGCGCATAGAAATAACGGATCCCCAGCAAACCGAAAGCCAGCGCACTCGCTGAGCCCAGGATCAACATCAACATGAGTTGACCGTAGAGCCAGCGCTGCATTCTTTCCGCGCTGTGGTCCAGAGTCCGCGTGAGCCGCCGGCGCTTGTCACCCGGAACCATTGACATCGTCCAACGGAACGTGCGGTCGCTATCGAGGATGAAATATGCGGTCAGCAAAGCCAGAGTAAACAGGGCCAACAACCCGCTGACCAGGCCGTGAAAAAGAGAGAACATGTGCTGAATGCCTGCCTCGACCCACTGACGGATTTCATTCGGATTCAGCCTTCCGGCAACAGTGTGGCCGAAGGGCAACTGTCGTACCTTCTGCTGCAGCGAACTGAGATTTTGCGGAAGGTCACGGGTCAAATCCTGGGCGTCACGCGCGATGGGTGGAACAGCGAGGGTGAGAAAAATGCCGATGGCGGCGAGGAGGATTGCAAGCAGAATCAGAATGGATGCGCCCCGTCCCGGGGACCACTTATGGATGCGCCAACGCTGAATTCGCCTGATCCACGGCAAAAAAATAATTGCAAAGATGATGCTGACGAAAATCAACAGCAATGCGGTACGGACAACGAAGGCGATGTAAAGCAATAGAGCCAGTAGCAGCCCAATGCAGATGAGTTTCACGGCGGCGCCGAACTTCATGGCCCTTAGATGCCCGGAGCTGGTTGGCGCTCATTGTGGTCTGCCGGCGTAAGACTCGCACGTGAAGTGCCCATTTAGTAAGCATCAGACGCGACTCAAGGTGATTAACAGGTGGGAGGAAAGCCGCATCGGACAGCAGCAACCAGGCCGATTGCAGCAATTCGGCCGGTTGAAAGGAGCTGAGAGTGGGCTCCAGGTGCGCGAAGGCGGAAACGGGTACTTTGTATTTGGTCTTGACACTAAGCTCTGGCGCTTACACCAGTCGGTTGTGGGGAGCCGTGGTGGATGGCATAGAGCACTAACTCGACGCGGCTGGAGATGCCGAGCTTTTCGAAGATACGGAAGAGATACTTTTTGACCGTGTGCTCGCTGAGGCCGAGCTCGGTAGCGACATCGCGGTTAGAAAGACCGTCGGTGACGAGAGCGACGACTTGTTCTTCACGCGAGGTGAGCAGGGTTTCTCCGGTGGCTCCGATGACACGCATGGACGGGAGCTGACAGACGGAGTCTAGTAAGTAGCCGAGCTGCTGCTTCGTGGCGAAGATGTCTCCGGCGTGGACGCGATCGATGCACTCGCAAAGGCTCTGGAAAGAGGAATCAGCCAAGGAGAATAGGCCGCGCGCGCCGGAACGGAAGGCTTGAACGGCAAGTTCACGGCTTGCGGTGTCCATGAGGCATATTTTGGGGATTTCGGGGTGCATGAGGTGAAGGGTGCGAACCATGGTAAGGTCGGGCGCGCCTGAAAGGTTGGTAGAGCTGAGGATCGCGACGTCAGCGTGGCGGCGGTCGAAAAATTCCAAGATGCAAGAAACCTCGCTGGGACAGGCAAAGACCTCGAATCCATTTTCGCGAAGCGAGTCGGCTAGAAGCTGGCTTTCCATTTGTTTGGAGTCGGCGAGCAAAATGCTGATTGTGGCCGGCGAGATTGAGTTTGTGAGTTTCATCGGTGTTGCCCAGAGTTGGCGTTGCGAATGGCTGAACTTACTCGTTTAGGAATTAGATTTCAGTGACGGGAGAACGTGGTCGTTCGCGATTGTCTGTGGAAAAGAGCTTTTGACCCGCAGTGTTCGCTCGAGTACATCTCACGAGGGCACAGGAAGCCGGGTGGCGATCAGTCCAGCCACTTCCATTCCCAATTTGAACCGCAATTCCACAAGCGGCAGTACCTACTTTCGTTTCCTGTACTTTCCACGGCTTGTTAGGCGGCGCGCTCAGGTTTAGTTTTCGTGCGCGGTTCAAGGCGTTTTCTGGCATAACTCATGAAATCAAGATCTGCGGCCCTCCTCCTAGTAATGGGTTTGTCAGTGCAATGTGTGCTCGCGGCGAGAGCTCAGTCGGTGGTCGCTGTGAAGGGCACAAACAGCAGTGCAGCGGATGGCACAACGGTTCCCAAAACAGGGAGTCCGGCCTTGACGGGGGCGCGCCATCCGCTGTACCGGCTGCGCAGAAGCGACGTGCTGGAGATCAAGTTTCAATTCTCGCCAGAGTTCGATCAGACGGTCGCGGTCCTACCTGATGGATTCGTGACTTTGAAGTCGGCGGGGGACATTTACGCGGAAGGATTGACTCTTGCGGAATTGAAAGATGCGGTGGGTACCGCCTACGCGCCAATACTTCGCGCTCCCGATGTCAGCGTAATTCTAAGCGGGTTTGAGCGCCCCTTCTTTATTGCGGGAGGGCAGGTAGGGCGTCCGGGAAAGTATGAGCTGCGCTCGCCTACGAGTGTGGCGGAGGCCGTTGCGATCGCGGGTGGTCTCACGGAACGGTCGAAACACTCGCAGGTGGTGCTCTTCAGGAAAGTATCGGATGGCGTAGTTGAGACACATGTGCTGAATCTTAAGGCGATGCTGGCTTCGCACAATTTAGAAGAGGACCTTGAACTTCAGCCCGGCGACATGCTGTTCGTGCCGCAAAACAGGATTTCTAAAATACGCAAGTTTCTGCCGGTGGCCAGCTTGAGCACCTTTTTTACCCCGGCGCAGTTCTGAAATGCCGCAGGAATTACAACTCGCAGGTACTCGACATCAGCCGCGATCCATCACTCGACGGGATGTGGCGGCGGTGTTCTTCCGGCATAAGCAGTTGCTACTGATTTCATTTTTCGGCATCGCGTTGGCAGGAGTTTTGTACTCGATCATCTTTCCTTCTTATAAGGCCGAGATGAAGGTACTGGTACGCAGAGGGCGCATCGATCCCGCAATTACTCCAACTCCGAGCGCGTCACCCGCGTTTGAGCACGATGAAATCTCAGAAGAGCAAATGAACTCAGAGGTCGAACTGCTGCGGGACGGCGACATTCTTAGACAAGTCGTACTAGAAACCGGACTGGATAAGGGGAACTGGTTATCGAGGACTTTGCACAGAGATTCGAACGTGCGGATTGAACGAGCCGTACGGCGCCTGGCGGAACAGTTGGATGTGCGGCCTGTGAGGAAGTCGCGGCTGATAACCATTTCTTATAGCTCATCCAACCCCCAGCGCTCATCGGCAGTTTTGCGATCGCTGGCGAAAGCTTACTTGGCGAAGCACATGCAGGTCCGGCGTCCGGCTGGGGAACAAACATTCTTTGAGAAGCAAGTAGAGGAGTCACGCCGCGGATTGGACGAGGCACAGGGAAAGCTGGTGGCGTTTTCGCGGCAAAGCGGCACGGTTTCCGCGGAAGTCGAGCGAAATCTTGTGTTGCAGAAACTGAGTGATGCAGAGGGAGCAGAGTTGGGGGTGGAGTCAGAACTCGCGGAACTCTGGGAGAGAGCCCACGCGTTGGATGCCAAACTCCACGACTTACCTGAGCGGCGCGTGATGCAGATCAAGAATGCAGATAATCCGCAACTGCAGGAGAAGTTGAAATCGAAGCTGCTGGAGTTAGAGTTGCGTCGCACACAGTTGTTGACGAAATTTCAGCCCTCGTACCGGCTGGTGCAGGAGGTCGACCAGCAGATCGCGCAGACCAAAGCGGCAATAGCGGAGGAGGATGCGAAGCCGCTTCGCGACGAGACCACGGAAGAAAATCCGGAGTACGAGTGGGCGCATTCGGAACGCCTCAAGAACCAGATTGAGTTGAAGTCACTACAGCGCAAGGAGGCAATTGCGCGCGAGCAAGTTGCTGCTTATCGTGCAGCGGCAGAGAAGCTGGAAGAAGATGCGGTTGCCCAGGGTGATCTGGAGCAACGGGTGAAGTCGGCGGAGGAGAAGTGGCTGTTGTATTCAAACAAGCTCGAGGAGGCACGGATTGGCGACGCGCTGGACCAGAACGGTGTATTGAACGTCGCGTTAGCCGAGGAGCCGAGGACACCGGCGCTCCCGATGTGGTCGCTATGGTCGGCAGGTTGTCTTTCCTGTCTGGGTGCATTTGGACTGAGTACGGGTGTTGTCTTCGCGGCTGACTACCTGGACCCATCATTCCGAACGCCCGATGAAGTCATGCAATACCTCGGGTCGCCAGTACTGGCATCATTGCCGATCAACGATCGGCAGCGCAGATGGGAGGCGTCGTGAGCGCGGCTGCGCAATTGTGGAGGCAAATCGTCTCTCGCGTGGAAACGGCTTCCGACTCGAGTCGCTCCGCACCTGCGATGGTAGTGAATTCCGTTTCGAAGCCGGAGTACTCGCTCATTCACCAGCTATTTTTTCCTTCGCTAACCGTGAGGCGCACTTCAATTCTGCTGGCAACAACCGACAAACAGGTGAGAGCCGCCCGCCTTTCTGAACGGCTGGCTACTGCTTTGGCGAGCGTTACAGGAGAAAAGATAGCAGTGATCGAAGCAGGGGGTCAGCAGGATCTCGTTGGGAAAGGCAGGGGCTCGACGTTGGCTGTCATGCAGGCGGATGGGCAGAAAAACGCGACTGCGACGTCTGGAAGCGTGCACAAGATCGCATTCGAACTCATAAAAAGCGAATTGGATGGCCTCGAGAAAATGCGTGAGGAGTTCGGATATTTTCTGCTCTGCGCATCAATGGCGGACTGCGAAATGCCCGCGTTTTGCAATTTGTGTGATGCGGCGGTCCTGGTGCTTACGGCAAATATGACTCGCCGAGAGGCCGCGCGCAGGGCACAAGAGCAGCTGGTTCGCCAAGGAGTGACTGTGCTGGGAGTTGTGCTTGACGAGAGGAAGCTTCCAATTCCGGAGCCGATTTATCGCCGTCTTTAATTATGGGGCAAATCGCGAACATTGTTGACTATCAGGGAACAAAGCGCGCGGCAACGACGCGGGGCCCGGCTGCTCTAAGTTCTGTTTCGCCGTCAGCACTGGCGCGTTTGATTCCGGGAAGTTCCGGCACGGCATACGAGGGACACTCCATTCCAGTGCTGCAGGTTCCGTTCGCGGATTCCCGTGTAGTCCAACCGTCTATCTGGATACGCCTTGCCGGAGAGCTGTCGCCCAGATGTTTGCTCTCCTTCAAACCTCGGATGATGGCAGCGGCAGCGCTGGATCTGGGTTTGACATCGGTCATCTTCCTGGCCCAGGAGCAGGTTTTCGCTGGGCTGAACCTGGTTGTAACTTGTGCCTACATTCTGGCCTTTCTGATTTTTGCCATTCCAGAAGGGCTGTATTCCCAAAAACACTCAACGGGATTGTCCGAGGCGGGGGCGGTACTTCGTGTGCTGACGTGGGCAACCCTGTTTGGCGGGTTTGCCGCGATCTCCTGGCGGCTTGTACCGGCACTTATCACCTTCACCGTCGGCAATGCATGCGCGTTGATGCTTGCCCGATGCTGCCGGCGCAAGCTCAAAGCCTCAGATGATTGCATACGCAATGTGCTGATCATCGGTAGCGGAAAGAGCGCCCAACAGATTGCGAATGCGATTCACGAGGACAGGAATTCAAGGCGAAGGGCCAAGGGGTTCATGGCGGAAAGTCATCTGCGGAACATTTATGGGCCTGAAATGCTTGCCCGCATTTCGCGAGAAGAATTCGTGGATGAAATTGTTATCGCGAGCGCTGATGAGAGCGTTGCGCAAATTGCCATTCGAGAGGCACAACGCAACAGGTTAGACGTCAAATTGCTCCCTCTGGCCTGGATTTCTCCCTTGCGCCGGCAGGTTGAATTTGAAACGGTGGGCGGTATCCCACTTCTTAGTGTAGAGGACCATAAGCAACCCGAAGTCAGTCTCGCTCTGAAAAGACTTTTCGATGTGACGGGTGCTCTGTGCAGCATGGCCGCACTTCTGCCCGCGTTTCTACTGATTGCGATGTTGATCAAACTGGATTCCGCAGGCGCAATTTTCTATCGTGCGCCGAGGGTCGGAAGCCGAGGGCGAAAGTTCACCTGCTACAAGTTCCGCACCATGGTTACCGGGGCGGACGCAATCAAGGATGGCCTCCGTTCAAGAAATGAACGGCACGGCGCTTTCTTCAAAATGGAGAACGATCCACGCGTGACCCGCCTGGGAAGATTTTTGAGGAAATACAGCCTCGATGAGCTTCCACAATTGTGGAACGTTGTGCGGGGAGAGATGAGTCTGGTAGGGCCGCGACCGCATCCTCCGGACGATGTGGACCTTTATGAACTCCAGCATTTGCAGCGTCTGGACTTTGTGCCGGGGATTACCGGGTTGTGGCAGACCACCGCGCGTCGCGATCCGTCGTTCGAGCGCAGCGTCAGCCTGGATGTGGAATACATCAAGCGCTGGAATCTCTGGCTCGATCTAAAAATCCTTTGCAGGACAGTTTCAATAGTCCTGGCAGGGAGCGGGGCATGACTTTTGAGGCGTTATTTCCGGACTCCTGGCCCATCAGGAGCGCGTTGTCTGAACTGGCGGCCGCTCCTATCAAACTCATTCACTTCTGGATCGAACTTCCGCTGTTGATGTTCCTGTCTACACTCGCGGCAATGCTGTTCCGACCGCCTGACCTGAAGACGGTTCCCATAGACCGTGTTGCATTCGTTGTACTAGTCGCTGTGTTGCTGGTCAGGATCTGCCTGCATAAGCTGCGCTTTCAACTTTATCCAGCAAGCTGGCCACTGCTCGGGCTGGCGTTGCTCGGGTTGTGGGGTGCGGTGACCCAGCCTTACAGTCCGCAGGCGTGGAGTCTATTCGCAGCGAAGTGGATGGTGCCTCTTGTTTTCTTTCATGCCGCGGCTTTGCTCTTCCAGGAGCAAGCGTCTTTACAGAAGCTGGAAACATTTCTGTTGATCATTCTTTGTTATCTCACCGCGATTTCAATCCTTTGGCTGTTTGGTTGGAAGCAGTTCATCTTTCCCAGGTTCATCACGGACGAAAGCATTGGAATTCACGCCGATCGGGCACGTGGTCCTTTCTTGCAGGCTGTCGCGAATGGAGTCAGCATCAACTTGCTCGCGGTGATTGCGCTCGATTCATTTCGCCGTGGCCGGCTTCGCGGGATATTGGCTTGGGGATTGTTGACGGCAGTGCCGCTAGCACTGCTCGCAACCAAGACAAGGGCGGTATGGATTTCGGCGGCTTTGTCCATTATTTGGCTCGTGTTCTTCGGGTCTGCGCGGAAACGTCGGCGAGTGGCCTTCGGAGTGTGCCTTGTATCGATAATCACGGGCGGAATTCTTTTCGTGTATCGGAACGGGAGCGAGATGTTCGCCGATCGCCTGGTGGACCGGTCACCGGTCGATTTCAGGACCGAGATGTACAGCGCAGGCTTGCAGATGTTCACTGAAAAGCCGCTGCTTGGCTGGGGAAACGAATGGGATGTGCAGCCGGAAATCGAGAAACGCGTGAGCAGTTTTCATCCCGATTACTACATTTTTCACAACACATTTCTTGAATTGGCTGTGCAGCGGGGTGTTCTGGGTTTGGGATTGTATGTGTGGTTGATGATCTGCCTGCTGAAATTGCCAAAAAATAATACTCATTGCACAGAACAGGATGTCGCCTTCTGCAGTCCACATTTTCTCAAACTCTGGCCGTTGCTGCTGCTGATCTATGTGGTCAATGCGAGCGCAGTCGTCATGAATTATCAGTTCGTAAATGCTTTGCTGTTCACGATCGCTGGAATTCTGGCGGCACAAGGTCACCACTTCCGTGAAGTTCCTTCGGAAACCGGTCGGAGCGTTTCGTGAGAGCGATCGCGTACCTGGCGAACAGTTTCCCGGAAGGCGGAGAGCCCTATGTCTGGGAAGAGATTCGTGAACTGCGGAAACGTGGACGGCGGGTTGTGTGCTGCAGTTTTCGGCGGCCCCGACACATTCCTGAGGAACTCGCCGCCTTTCTGGATGAGACGCTGTGTGTTTCTCCACTCTGTGGAAGCCACGTATTCATCGCGCTGTTCTTCCTCGTTTCGAAGTTCCCGCTGGTTTCGGATCTGGTATGGCGAGCGATTCGTGGGCCTGAACCGGTTAGCAAACGTCTACGAACGCTGGCGCATACATGGCTCGGCGTATGTTTGGCCGCAACTTTGCGGCATCGAGATGTGGGTCATATCCACATTCATCACGGCTACTTTTCAGCGTGGGCGGGGATGGTGGCTGCACGGTGCCTGGGTGTGAAGTTCAGTCTGACTTTGCACGGGTCTGATCTTCTGGTGCGTGCGGACTATGTCGACTGCAAATTGCAGCATTGCAGTTTTTGCATCACGGTTTCAGAGTTCAACCGCAACTACATTCGCGAAAAATATCCCCGGGTTGATGGCAACAAACTCGTCGTCCATCGACTGGGAGTCGATGTGGACTTCTGGAGTTACCGCGCCGAAAAATCCGAACCGGACCGGTTTTCGATTCTGAGCGTAGGGCGATTGCACGCAGTCAAGAATTTTGACTTCCTGGTGCTCGCCTGTCGCTCTCTCAAGAATGCTGGTGTGAAGTTTCGATGTGTAATCGCGGGGAAGGGGAAGGAACGCAAGAAGTTGCGGCAGCTTATCCGCGAACTCGACTTGGAAGCCGAGATCGACGTGCGCGGGCATGTGCCGCGCGAGGAGCTCCCAGAGCTTTATCAGACCGCCAACGTCGTTGTGCTCACAAGCCGCAGCGAAGGGATTCCTCTCACTTTGATGGAAGCAATGGCGATGGAGTGCGTTGTGCTCGCACCGGCGATTACGGGAATCCCCGAGTTGGTGGCGCACAAAAAAACCGGATTCCTGTATCAGTCGAATTCGTTAGACGACTTCATCGCGAAGCTGATGGAGATTCGGTCGAATTTAGACTCTCTGACCGCAGTTCGTCGTGCTGCGCGGGCACATGTGGAATCGGCTTTCAGTCGAGCCCGCAATCTTGTGAGATTCGCGGACGATTTTCTTAGGCGAGTAGATGCAGGGGCGCCGAAATGTAACTATGAGGATTCTCTACTGCAACAAATACAACTTCCGGTTCAGCGGGACAGAAGCGTATCTGTTTGACACGATGGAAGCGCTGCGGTCGCGAGGACATGAGACTGCACTGTTTTCGATGACTGATACACGGGGCGCGAAGACCGCCCATGATCAGCACTTCGTCCCGCTTACGGATTTCAAGCGACCGGTAACTGCGCTCAAGAAGGCGCAACTGGCTTTGCACGCGATCTATTCAGTCGAAGCCCGCAAACGACTCGCACGCATAATTCGTGAATTCAAGCCAGATGTTGCGCACGTCAGAAATATCTATCACCATCTCTCGCCGTCAATCCTTTGGGAGCTGAAATCGCAGGGTGTTCCAGTGCTGTATCACTTGAATGATTTCAAGCTGATCTGTCCCAGCTACAACCTGGTTTCGTCGTCTGGTTCAGCATGCGAACGATGCAAAAACGGAAAGTTTTGGAATGTTGTTCGGGAGGGATGTTACGCGGGCGGCACAGCGGCTGCAGCGGTGTTGGCCGCCGAAGCGTACTTTCATCGCTTGATTTCGACGTATGAAAAGTGCGTCGATCTCATTCTGACACCAAGTCAGTTCGCGAAACAGAAACTGATCGAGAACGGCTGGGCGGAAGAACGCATTCAGGTGCTCCCGCATTTTCAAAATCTGCCGTTGGATGCGAAGCCGCATCCCGGGGGAGGTGCGCCCGTTTTGTACTTCGGGCGATTGTCAGCAGAGAAGGGGGTCGACGATGTAATTCGGGCGATGCAGCGGCTGCCTAACACTCAGTTGTTGATCGCGGGCGATGGACCGCAGCGGGAAGCTCTCGAGAAGTTGGCGTGGGATTTGGGACTGAAGAATGTGTGCTTTGTGGGACACGTGAGCGGCGCCGCGTTGGAACGTTTGATTTCGGACGCGCAGTTCACAGTGTTCCCATCTCGCGCCTACGAGACGATGGGGAAGAGCATTCTGGAGTCTTACGCGCAGGGGCGGCCAGTTGTGGCTTCGGATCTTGGATCCCGACGCGAACTCGTACAGCACTCGAGGACGGGACTACTGTACGAAGTAAGGAATGTCGAACAGCTTTCGGCGGCAATGGCTTTCCTCGCTGATCATGTAGAGATTTCAGAACAAATGGGGAACGCTGGACGCGAGTTGGTGCGTACGCGGCATTCTCAGGACGAACATTTATCCTCGCTCGAAGAAATTTACTCTAAGCTTGCCAGCAAACGGGAAGTCCAACGCCGTCGGGTCCTCTTCCCGAAATTCGCCAAGACGCAGCAGGAGCCAGAACATCTTCGTGTTGCGTTCATCGGCGGCCGGGGCGTAATCGGGAAATACAGCGGCATTGAAGCCTATTACGAAGAGGTGGGCGCGCGGCTGGCGGAAATGGGGCATAAGGTCACGGCATACTGCCGGTCCCACTTCACCCCGGCAATTGCGAGGCATCGGGCAATCCGGATCGTGCGCTTGCCAACCATCCGCACGAAACATCTCGATACTTTCATCCATACATTTCTCAGCACAATACACGCATGTTTTCAGAATTACGACATCGTGCACTATCACACGCTCGGGCCGTCGATGTTTGCGCTTTTGCCGAGAGTGTTCGGGAAGAAAACTGTCGTCACTGTGCAGGGTCTCGACTGGAAGCGCAAAAAATGGAGCAGGGTAGCGCGATGGGTATTGCGATTCTGCGAATGGACCTCGGCCAAGTTGCCAAATAAAACCATCGTTGTGTCGCACACGTTGGAGAAACACTACGCCGACCGCTATGCGAAAGAGTGCGTGTATGTATCGAACGGAACGGAAATTCGTGCACGTGTTGCGCCAGGTCATATCAACATGCTCGGGCTTACGCCGAAGAACTACGTGCTGTTTCTAGGAAGATTTTCGCCCGAGAAGAATTGCGATCTTCTGATAGATGCATTTGAGAAGATCGACACTCCCATGAAGCTCGTGCTCGCGGGTGGATCGAGTCACACGGATGAGTATGCCGCGAAGTTGAAGAAGCGAGAGAGCGATCGGATTAAGGTTCTGGATTGGCTATCGGGAGAGGCGCTGGCAGAGCTCTTGACCAATGCCGCTGTATTTGTCTTGCCTTCTGACATGGAAGGGCTCTCACTGGCGCTGCTGGATGCGATGGGCGCGGGGGTTTGTGTTTTGGCGAGCGACGTGGCGGAGAACGTCGAGGCGATGGGCGATGCGGGATTTACTTTTCGGCGCGGGGATATCGGGGATTTGCGGCACATGATGGGACTGCTGCTCTCGAACCCGGCGATACGCGCGAGTACTGGACGAAGAGCGCAGGAGCGCGTGCGGCGTGAGTATTTGTGGGAAGGCGTGGCTGAGAAGATGGAGCAGATCTATGGGTCGCTGGTCGGCGGGAGATCGCGATTGACAGTGGCTAAAACTGTAATCGGTAGGGCCGCTTGAAAACTTAATGCGTTCCGGGCTGCTGCTATCGACGAAAGGCGTTTAACCGCAGAGCGCGCCGAGATTTACTTCGAGTTCGCAGAGAACTTCGAGGTGCAACTCGGCGCCACTATGAGCCGGAGACTTTGTGCTGCTTCTGAACTGGTACAGAAAAAGCTTGTAACCGCAGAGAACGCAGAGATTGCTCGAGTTCACAGAGAACTACGCTTCTACTTCCGTATTGCCCTGATTTCGGCGATTTCGCTGGCAGCGAGCTTATGTCACATGGACCGAATCTTCGGTCTCATCGTAGGTGACGGCGGCGGTGCGCTCGAGTTTGTCCCAGGAGAAAGGTTCTCCGGTGATCGCGCGCTTCACGGTCTTGAAAAGCACGATTGAAAACAGCTGGCGGTAAGCAAAGCGCTGGAGCCACACCTGGCTGAGCAGCCAGGGATCTTCGCGAGTGTCGGGCGTGCGGCGCTCGAGCGCAAAAGCGATCGCGGAGGTAATGAAGTCGATTACGAGGAACGCCCCGAAGAAAATCACCAGGCGTTGAAAATCCGCTGAGCTGGTGGAGTCGGGATGAAAATGCTTTTGCACGAAATAGGAGATCGCGCCGTAAGCAAACATGATGTCGATGAACGGCGATACGAGCGGCAACAAAATCTGGAAGATGATGATGTTAGGCAACGCCACCCATCCAAGCACGCCTTTGCGCGAAAACGCTTCGCGATGCTTGTAAACCGCTTGCAAAATTCCGAATGACCAGCGGAAGCGTTGGCGCATGAGCCCGTTGGCGTTGATCGGAGCTTCGGTGTAGGCGAGGGCCTGATCTTCGTACTCCACGCGATATCCGCGTTGCAACAATGCCATCGTCAGATCCGCGTCTTCGGCAACGGTGTCGGTGTGATAGCCGCCAACTTCGCGCACCGCAGATGTGCGCCATGCACCGATAGCTCCGGGTACGACGCTCACCGCGCCAAGTGTATTCAACGCGCGCCGCTCAAAGTTCTGGCTGGTGATGTATTCGAGCGCCTGCCAGCGAGTCCATAGGTTCACGCGGTTACCGACTTTCGCGTTGCCGGCGACGGCAGCCACCTTCGGATCAAGAAAGTGCGGCACGAGCAGCGCAACTGCATCGCGTGCAGTGACCGTATCGGCGTCTATACCCAAGAAAATTTCTTCGTCATCGTGTAGATGCCTTAAGCCGAAGTTCAACGCATCCGCCTTGCCGGAATTCGACTTGGTCAGGACCAACAGCCGGCCGGAAGCGACGTCGCGCGGGAAACAAGAACGGGCAACTTCGAGAGTGTTGTCAGTTGAGCCGTCATCGATCACGATTACGCGCAGTTTGCGATAGCTCGAGCGCAATGCGCCGCGAATCGTGCGCTCAATCACCTTCTCTTCGTTATAGGCAGGAATCAGAATGACGGCTCGTGGTTCATACGAGGCCACGGCATCTCTGGCGAAGCGAGCGCCTTTGAAGCGATCAAAAACCGCAAATACGCCGACGAACAGCAGGCGACCAATCATGAGCAGATCGCCTATAAAGAAGATAAGCGCGATGATTCGCAGGCTGGCGCCATACATCCAAAAGCCGATCCATGTCAGCCATACAGACCAGAGTTCGTTTCGGCCGATCGGCGGCATGACTTCCGTGCGGGACATGTGCAAAAGATCGCTGAGCGCAACGACTTCGAGACCCTTGGCCCGAACTGCATCAATGATCATGGGCAAGGCCTTCACTGTCTGGCTGCGGTTCCCACCGCCGTCGTGAAGCAGAATGATGTTTCCGCAACTACGGTCAGAAGGTGAGCAGGGCGGAAGGTGCTCAGCTACAAAATCGGTCAACTGTTCGGCTGAGTAGATGGCGCGCCAGTCATTGGGGTCGATTTTGTCGCCGATGGTCAGATAGCCCATGCTTTCGGAAGCTTCGAGTGGGTGCACTTCGTCTTCTGTGTCGGGCTCAGCGTCGATGGAGTACGGCGGGCGAAACAGAATTGTGCGAATCCCCAGCTTGCTGGCAAACAGGCTTTCCGTAAGGTTCAACTCCAGCTTCGCCATTGTGCCGGAGAGATCGCTTATATCGGGATGCGTGAAGGTGTGATTGCCGATCTCGTGCCCTTCCTTATAGATGCGCTCGGTCAAGGAAGAAAATTTGTCCGCTTGATTGCCAATCAAAAAGAAAGTGGCAGTTGCGTGCTTGCTCTTGAGAACGTCGAGAATTTTCGGCGTCCACTCGGGATCCGGGCCATCGTCGAAGGTAATGGCAATTTGGTTGGGGCTTGCTCCATAAAGACCAACCCGATAAGGTTCGGGCAATGTGTCCATGGTTTCATCGGTGACCAGCCCGCTGGAATCATCGAGAGAAACTTTGCGTTGTCCATTGCCAGGAGTGGCTTCGACGTTCAGAATTTCGCCGCTGCCCTCCATGTCGACATCCTGGCCCGGCGGAACGTCTGTCAGCTTGGAAGGCGCAGCCTTGTCCGCGGGAAAGTCCCAGATTTTCCATATTGATCGATCTTCAGAACCGAGCCGCCACAAGGCAAACGTGCGAACACCAAGCTGGAGCCCGGCGCGCATTTGGTTCAAAGCGGTGACGCCGTCGAGAAACCAGATGTCGTGCCGCAGGTTGTGCTCGTCGAGATAGGTGATGTGCGGCGTCATACTGTCGTCGTCGAAGTCCACCTCGGCATCAGAATCGCGGGCTGCCAGCCAGGCCTGTTGCACATCGACATTTATGTCGTGTTCGTTAGGCGGCAGCTTGCCTCTCTTCGGTTTCTGCACCCAGTCGTACCCGTAATTCGCGATCGAACAAATCAACTTCTCTGCGGGGATGACTTTCTTGGCTTCCGTCAGGTTGTGAGTGAACCAATCCTGCGAGGCAATGGGACCGGCTGTTCCACCACCGCCGGCATAGTGCTCGTCGTAGTTCATCAAAACGACACCATCTGCAGCTTTGGCAACGGCGGCATAAGGGAACTCAGGCTTCAAAGCTGGGGCACTGACATATAGCTTCATCTGCCTGGCGTGCAGATCAGAAGACAGTTCGTTCAGCAACTGAATAAACTCTGGATACGCGGATGCAGGGAAATCTTCGAAGTCGACCATCAGCCCGCGATATTTGTCACTCGCCAGGAACGAAGATGTTTCGCGACGGAACCGGGAGTGGGCCTCGGAATCCTTCAGGAATGCAGAAATGTCGATCCAGTCGACGCCGTCAAAGTTGTCGACGATCGGGAACACGTCGGTACCGGTGTTCTCCGACTTAAGAAAGGTCATTACCTTAAAATCCACGGGGCGAATGGCGCCGTTCTGCACCACGTCAAAAAAGGCGTTGGTTTCGGAATCGACGCCCTGCAAGCGGCCATCGGGAGTCAGAACGTGCAGCCAC
>DATBIE010000223.1:0-3394 GCA_036557105.1 Terriglobales bacterium | reverse complement strand
TCCAACCCCTTCGGCTGGTCGAAGATCTCCTTGAGCATGAAGTGAGGAAACGTGCCCTTATCTGGCATCTTTCTCCTTATGAATGACTGAATAATTACTGAACCAAACTTCCGCCGACAACGGTGGCCCGGACCTCTCCCTCATGAGTGAGCACAACAAAATCTGCATCCGCTCCCGTCTCGATGGTGCCCTTCTTCGGGACACCCGCGGACCGGGCCGGATTGAGCGTCGCCGCCTGCACTGCAGACCTGAGGTCCCAGCCCGCAAATTGCATCAGATTGCGGACCGCACGGTCTGTAGTGAGAATGCTTCCTGCGAATGTGCCGTTGTGCAGGCAAACGCCATTCTTAACTTCGATCTCCAGCGTTCCCAACTGATACTTGCCATCGGGCATTCCAGTGGCGGAGAGCGCGTCGGTGATCAGGACCAGCTTGTGGGGTCCTTTCGCCCTGGCAAGAAGCTTAACCATGCTGCGGTCGACATGGATTCCATCCGCAATCACATCGCAGGTGACCGCGTCATTCGTGAGCACCTCGCCGAGGATTCCAGGATTGCGATGATCCAGCGGTCGCATAGCGTTGAATGTGTGGGTCGCATGGCGAGCGCCGGCTTCGATTCCTCGGCGCGTTGCGGCCACATCAGCATTCGAATGACCGAGGCTGACGCATACGCCGCGGCGCGTGGCCTCGCGAATTACTTCTTCTGCGTTCTCGAGCTCAGGAGCGATGGTCATCATTCGCACATGACCGCCGGCTGCCTGCCACAACTTTTCAAAGACCCCGATGCTGGGTGCGATGAGGTATTCCGCCTGGTGCACTCCCCGTTTCGCGCAGCTCAGGAATGGGCCTTCCAGGTGGATCCCAATAGCGCGGGCCCGCCCGTGGTCCCGCTTCGCCCCTTCGATGGAATCCGCCAACCGCTCTAGAGCAGTTAGGGTAAGGTCGAGAGGCGCACAAACCGTTGTTGGAAAGTAACTCGTAACTCCATGCCGCGCGAGAAAGATCTCCATCTTCTCGCGTTCGCCGGGGCTGCCGCGCATCACATCACAACCGGCGGCGCCATGGAAATGGAGATCGATGAATCCGGGCGCAAGTATCCCGTCTCCAAAGTCTCTTGGGTCCTTGTTTGACGCCACTTCCGTCGATGTTCGCGGTCCAACACTAACAATCCTTCCATCCTCGACCGCGATGGCAGCGGCCTCTATCGACTGAAGAGGCGTGTATAAGTTTTTGGCCAAGAAGACGGTCATGCGGTGTTCAGCCTTGGGATGTTTTTCAGTATAGCAAGTTGCGGCTGATTTCTGGATGCCCGATTTTTCAAACTGATATAGAGCAGTACACCGGGCGCGAGGAGGTGGCGGGTCTTCCCAAGATCAACCAGTAACGCCGACTGATTCAGTTCTCATATCCACCTGCACGAGAATGTTACGCTGTGGCTCGACTGGATCACCTGAGGCTCATGCAAATCTCGTCGCAGCAGGCAAGAACGTCGGAGGCGAAGTCGTCTGTTCTCGCAACTGCACAGTTTGTTACGTGGCCGGTCTTAGTCGAAGCCGTGGTTCTCAGCGCCACGGTTTGTTTCATCGTCTTTTTCATTCAATGGCAATACGGATTCAACTGGTCGGATGAGGGTCTTCAGTGGTACATCAGTCAACGAACCGCGCTGGGCCAAGTTCCGCTCCGCGATTTTTTCAGCTACGACCCGGGCAGATACTACTGGTCGGCGTTCTTCTTTAAGCTTCTTCACGGGAACGGACTGCTTGAGCAGATAGTCGCGAACGCAACGTTCGGCGCCGTGGGTCTCGCCGTCATTTATTTCGCAGTCGCGAAAGCGCAGCTCGATCGCTGGTGGCGTATCGCGCTAATCGTGCTTTTGGGCGTCATGATCGGGTTCCCGCGTCACAAGGTTTACGAGCAAGCGTTATCGCTGATCTCCGTCGCAGGACTTGCGTTTGTGCTGGCAAAACCAGCTTCTGCCAGGCGCTGGTTCGCGTATGGAATCGCGGCAGGCCTGGCAGGGTTCATCGGTCGGAACTCCGGCTTGTATTTTGGTCTCGCTGCTCTCCTGTTGGTTATCGTGCTAAAGCTTACGGGGACGGCATTCCGCGCAAACACAGCAGTTGGCTCTTGCACCCTGGGCATACTCACTGGCTACTTGCCCATGCTTCTCATGTTGTGCTTCGTGCATGGGCTTGCAGCCGCGTTCTATCAGTCGGTTCTGTTTACCCCACACTGGCAATTGCCACTACCAATACCATTTCCCTGGCACGTGCACCTGAAAGGCTTGAATCCCATTGACGTCATGCAGGTCCGCGCAGTGTCGATTCTTTGCCTGGCTGTACCCTTAACGTATGTTGTCGCAATATGGAAGTGGACGAAGCAGCGATCTAGTGCGGCTCTTCAACTTGCTTGCGCTGCCTCCCTGGCGGGTCTGCCGTGGCTTCACCATGCTTTCAGTCGCGGGGATTTCATCCACATCGCGCAGGCGATACTTCCGTTCGCCATTGCTGTCGCCGGCATCTGCAGCTTTTTCTGGCATCGGGCCGAACACAAGTCTGCCTTGCCGATTCTTTGCGTATCGTCCTTCTTAATTCTTGCTGCGTGGCTTCCCTACGAACCTGCGATACAACACTTTAGAGAAAGAAGTGGAGTCGCAGAGAAAATTTCAATTAATGGAAGATATTTTTATGTGAGCGCCGATCAAGCCGAAGTCATGCAGATAGTAGTGAATGCGTTTCGACACTGTGGTTCGGTTGATGGAAGTTTTCTGCAGGCGCCTTACTACCCCGGTCTCTATGCATATCTGCAAACGCGATCCCCGTTTTGGGAGTTGTACTTTTTATATCATCGAAGCGATACATTCCAGATCAAGGAAATCGATGCCTTGCAACAAAGCAACGTTTCGCTGGTTCTTCTGAACCCCGAGGCCGCGATGGATGGCCGCACCGCGTTGAGTATCGGCCAAACAAATCCAATATTGCTGCAATTTATTTTGACGAATTACCGGCACAGCGATGCAAAGCTGCCGCAGGATTTCCAGCTATACTATGATCCGCAAAAGTGCTCAAATCCATCGTTTTGATTTTTTGTTGCAACACCACCGTGAAGATGTTCAGCCCTGCACCACTCTCGTGGCATTAACAACTCTGCTACTTGACAGAAGTTTTTCTTCGCGGTTGAAATCGCAAACAGAAAAAATTTTTCGTAAAAAGATTTCCACAAACTGATTTTTTTTGTGCTAGCATGACGCTCTGTTCGATTGATGATTGGTTCGCGCCAGTTCGTTGAACAAAGCTTCTCTCTGGCAACAAAAACGGTTCAGTAACGGCAATCTCGTTAACCCAAGGCGCTGTCCCAGCCAGCGGCCCCGCAAAATTTTATATGTCTGTTCCGAC
>DATBIE010000222.1:0-3355 GCA_036557105.1 Terriglobales bacterium | reverse complement strand
CACGAAACGGACGTGGAGGCGCGCTGCCGAGTTGTTTGGATCCGGATAACCCGGCGAGTACGGTTCAGCGCTGCTCCGGGAACGACACAGCAAAATTAGCAAAATGGGGAGCCGCCCGGCTCCCCATTTTGACTTTTATATGCAAATGTCGGCGTGCCCGTGAACGCGAGTCAATGTTCACAACCAGGATCGAATCGTGCGGCGGTTCGGACTGCTAGCGGCCGAAGCGAAGCGCTTCCAACCACTGGATCGAAGCGCGCTGATCGGCAATGATTTGCGCCTGCCAGACGAGAGCGACGGACATGATGCTCATGGCAAAGAGGCAAATCGCCAGAAGCACATTCGTGTGGGATTCAGAAGCGGGAATGCGAAGTGCGCGAATGAGCCAAGCCATTACTAGATCTCCTAGTACGTCTTGAACGTCCTGCTCAAGCCGTTATGTGGTTTTCCAGGAGACCCAGAGTCCCCATGCGGGTTTGTAATGGCAATTACGATACCAGTTCGCAAAAAGCCGGATACGCAAAATCCCGCTAAAAACCGGCCTTTTTCGCAAGCGCCAGTCACCATGTGAAGACAGCGCCTATGAAAAATGTGCAAAGTGCGTCGCATTAGCGACACTTTGCTTCCTTCGCTCGCCTCATCTTCCGGACTTGACGGCAGACAGAACACGATCCCACACATCAGGTTCGGACAGTACCAATCTTCCTGCTTTGTCGCCTTGAACGTCTTCTTCGCGCGCCCGCGAAGCTCCGGAAGCAATCTGAATCATGCGGTCACAGACTGGAGAGAAGCTGCTGGCATCCTTCGAAGCCGCGATCCCGAGCCGGTAGGCCTTCTTGTGAAGCGCCCGGTCGTAAAATCCTGCTAGTTGCCGAATACACTGCTGGGTATTGGCACCGGCCGCTAACGACCAAAGATTCCCGTGTGGTCGAATCGCCAATTCGCGCTCCGATCCAAGACTGATGAAGCGCTGAATCTCGGCGTCGCCGGTACCCGCGAAGAAAAACACTTCATCGAAGTCGCGGGTGCGAACCAGATCCGCTTCACGCGGCGCGAGTCCCGTGTTCTGGGCCAATTCGCGTGGCGTCAACGAACGCAATGGAACCGTCATTACTCCCGATTCGAGTGAAAGCGCTTCTAAAGCGTCCTTGCTCGCTGGCTGTGGCTGCGCTACGGGAATGCATAAGAAACGGCCGAGACGGATGGTTTTGGCTCCCTTGAGATGAAAATAGTCCTCCGGGATATAGACTCCGCAGCCTTCTTCCGCGATAAACGGGTCGGTCGCCTCGACTCGCCTCCGAATTTCATCCAACTGGCCTCTCGTTCTGTTCGTCAGCCAGACGCAAGGCACCCCTGAATTTGCGAGGCCTTCCAGCAGCTTGTCAAAACCAAAAAGGGTTTGGCCGCGCGGCCCAAGAAAGGGATCAACGGCACAGAACACGACGATATTCGAGTGCCGCAAAAATGCTCCTGGACTGCCAGGGGATTGGTTCGATGGCAGTATCTCAGGTCAGATGCCGCCTCGCACTATCGGTTTCGCGGATTTCGTTTGGTCAAAAAAATAGGCGGGCAGGAAATCCTGCCCGCCTTCATGTGCCGACAAACGCTGGTCGGCATCTCTTCAGAGAAACTTCTTACATCCCGGACGAAGAAGTGGAGGCCGCTTGTTGATTGGCTTTCGGAATGCTTACGTAGCCGGAGATCTTGTCCTTATCCACTTTGTTGATGACAAGCTCTTCGGGGATTCTCGAGCCGTTGGTGTAGAAGAAGATGGGTTCGTTGACCGTGCGGTCCTTCTTCTCAAGCTGTTTGTCCTCGGCAGTCAGCGCCACGTTGAATTGATTCTTCTTCACGTTGACCTTTTTCAATTCGACGGTGACGTTGCCGACCTTCTGGGGCTTGTTCTTGCCCGCGATCGTGAATTCAACGTAGTCGCGCTCGCCGAGGCGGCGGAGTTCGTCGATCTGGTCGTGGTTCTTCGCGATCAAGGTGCCCAGTTCGCTGCGCGCCATTTTCAGGTCCGCGGTCGTCTGATCCAGGTCCGTGCGGACACCGCCAACTTTGGTGTCTACGTTCTTCAGATCATCCGAACTCGCCTTTGTGGCCAGATCCGTGTGCACGGACGTGTCCAGCGCCGTCAGCTTCTGCGAAGTGGCATCAATCTGCTGCGATGCTTCTTCGCGGGCTTTCTTCAACTGCCCTTGAGTGATCTTCAGCTTATCCGTGACAACTTTCAGATCGCCCTGCAGATCCGCATTGGTCTTTTCGCTCTGCGTCAGACGGTCTTTCAGGGACGTCATGTCCTGTTCAACCGACTGCTGCATGGTCTTGACCTGTGTCGTTACTGCCTGCTGCGTCGAATCCAGCTTAGAGGACGCATTCCATCCAAACGCCAAGCCACCAATCGCAACCAAGCCAAGAATGATGATTGCCGGCAATTGCCAGTTTCCACTATTCCTGGGTTCCACGTTGGTAGTTTCATCTAACATAGATTTAATTTCTCCTCGTCTCCCGCACGGCCGTTCGACGGCCTGGTCTTACGCATTTCGTCTTGCAACGAACGAGACCCGGCGCGTACAAGTGCACCCTGGCCGCCAAACCAGGCCTGTCCGCAGGGACAGGTATTTCGACTCTATGAATCTGACAGAAAAGGACTTAGAAATTCTGCTGAAAACGATCACGAAGGAGCGACTAGTACTAGTCCCTGAAATACTTACTCGACCGTGCGGTAAGCCCTGAAATTTTGGGAGACTTCACCTTACTCAATGGCTCCGAAAACCCTTAGGTCAGAAGTCAGCTGTTCCGGGGATTGATAGTGGATCCCGGTCATACCCAGCTTTCGAGCCGCCTCGACGTACTCGGCTATGTCGTCCACAAAAGCTGTCTCGGCTGGAGTGGCTTTCACACGCTTCAAAGCTTCGCGGAAGATTAATGGCGAAGGTTTGCTTGCTCCTACGCTGCAGGAATACGTTCTGCATTTCGCTGGAAAGTGCCGGAAAAAATTGAACGTGGATTCGAGATGGGCGATGTGGACAGGATCGGTATTCGAAAGCAGCCCGACCTTGCAGCGTGCAGCGACGGCGGCGAGCAGCGCATCGTCTTGAATGGGCTGTGGATCGAGTGCGCTGTTCCAGGCTTCAGTGAATTCGGCAAACGTCAGAGAGCAGCCGAGGCGCCGCTCCAGATGCTGATGCCAATCCGGGGAGGAAATGCGCCCTTCTTGCCAGTCGCTCCAACGCGGATCGTTGTGAATCGCCGACCAGGTCTCTTCCGGCGTGAGTGTGATCTTCTGCGCTAACTTCTTCATCGCCCGCGCTATATCCACGCGGACAAGGACACGCCCAATATCGAAGAT
>DATBIE010000221.1:0-9715 GCA_036557105.1 Terriglobales bacterium | reverse complement strand
ATCAGTCCACTCATAAATTCCTCACTCAATCCAACCGCAGCGCAATCAGGGGATCGACGCTCATAGCGCGGCGCGCAGGCACATAGCATGCGAGCATTGTGATAACCAGCATCACCGCAGCAACACTGCCATAGGTAAGCGGATCGACCGAACTGACGCCGTAGAGTTCGCTTGCGAGCCATCGCGTCACTACGAATGCGCTTCCCAGGCCAAGAGCGATTCCGACTAAAGCGAATTTCGCTCCTTCACGTAGGACCAGCCACATGACGTCGCTACGCTGCGCGCCCAGTGCCATGCGAATTCCAATCTCCTGCGTTCGCTTGGAAACAAGAAACGCAAGCACTCCATAGATGCCCACGATGCCTAACACCAGTGCCAATGCAGCGAAGGTCACAAACAGAGACGTGGTGGAAGCCGGCGTCGATTCCGCCTCGGAGACGACCGCATGCATCGTCCTCACTTCGCTCACCGGCACATCATTATTCAAACCAGCGACAGTCCTTCGCAGCAGAGCTTCAAGTTGAGTCGGCCCGGAATTGCTGCGGATCGCGATTGTCATTTCCGCCGGAACGCGCTGGTCTTCCGCGGTCGAGGTCGGACTGTACGGCACATAGACTGTGCCTTTAATCCAGTCGGGAATTGTTTTGGTGAGATCGTATGCGTGTACGTCGATCGTCACACCGACCACGGTGCGCCAATTTTTCTCATTCAGCAGGCGAATGTGTTGTCCGATGGCGTCTTTGCCCGGCCAATATCGGCGCGCAGTTTCAGCCGTGACGATCGCAACCGAAGGATTGCCGGAGACTTCATCCTTCGAGAAAGGTCGCCCTGACAACAGCGAGATTCCCATCACGCGGAAGTAGCTCGGCGTCACAGCATCCATCCAAAACAGAGGCGAACCTTGGTCCTCGGGTGCGGAGAAATTCTGAATATCCACGGAACGTTTTGTTACGCGACCGCCCAGCGGCAGCGTGTTGATCAGCGCAGCGCCCTGCACGCCAGTTGCACCTTGGATTTGGTCCAGCAAAGTTTGATAGAACGCCTGGCAACGCCCGGCACCACTACAAAATGATTCGTTCGGCGTTATGCGCGCGGTGAGAATCTGGTCAGATCGAAAGCCTGGATTGAGATGCGACTGCGCCCAAAAGCTTCGAATCAGCAGACCGGCGGCGATGATGAGCAGAGAGGCCAGTCCAACTTCTGCAATCGCCAAAGAACTGCGCAGGCGTTGCGAGACAGAAATCATGCTTCCGCGACCGCCCGACCTCAGCGATTGCGTCAGCGCCGCACGAGAAGATTGGATTGCCGGCGCGAATCCAAAAATGATTCCCGTCAACACACTCAATCCGGCAGCGAACGCCAGAACAGGCCACTCAAGGTGAACACTCGTGAGGCGAGGCGTGTCGGCCGGCAGAGCGGATTTCAGAAGCGAGAGCCCCGCGGCGGCAAGAGCTATCCCGAGCGCTCCGCCAATCGACGCCAGCAGCACGCTTTCAGTAAGAAGCTGTCGAACGATTCTGCTGCTTGCCGCGCCGAGTGCTGAGCGAATGCTGATTTCCTTTTCGCGGATCGCGGCGCGAGACAGCATCAGGTTCGCGACGTTTGCGCAGGCTATTAATAAGATGAGTGCGACTGCAGCCAATAACATCAGCAGACGATTGCGAACGTCAGCAACCATGCGGTTTTTCAAAGGCGCCACGCTGATGTTTGCATTCCATGACGAAGGCATCTTCCAGGGGAAGAGTTCTCCTACGTGCGACTGAAACATGCGAATCTCGGCGTTTGCCTGGGCAAGCGTTGCTCCGGGACGCAGCCGCCCGATGACCGGCATGTAGTCACTCGCCCATGAACTCGATACATTTCGCGGATCGATGTGCAGCGGTACCCATATTTGTGTTTTGGGCGATGGAAAACGAAAGCTCGGCGGCATCACGCCTAAAACTTGCCGGCTCACTCCTTCAATTTCGATTGAGCGGCCAATGATTGAGGGATCGCTCCCAAAGCGCTGCTGCCACAGAGCATGGCTCAGCACCACATAGCTGTCCTGGCCTGCGACATCTTCTCCGGAAGAAAACGTTCTGCCGAATTCCGGACGCGTCCCCAAAACTGAAAACAACTCAGCTGAGACAAGCGTTCCGGTGAGTCGAACTGGCTCGCCAACTCCGGTCAGATTGAATTCATGACCTTCGGCGTACGCCGCAACTTCCATCGTGCGCGCCTGTTCCCGCAGCGCCGCAAATGCACCTCGGGGATAAGTGCCGTCCACGCTGACGAGCTGCTCCGGATGTGCAAAGGGCAAAGGCGCGAGCAGGATTCCATTCACCAGGCTGAATATCGCGGTATTCGCGCCGATTCCGAGCGCAAGAGTGACGACAGCGACCGAGGTGAACCCCGGCGATTTCATCAGCATTCTTAGACCAAAGCGCAGGTCCTGGAACAGAGTCTTCATAATTTCACTCGTATCGAAGCGCATTCACCGGATTTACGCGAACTGCCCGTTGTGCCGGCACCCACACCGCAAGCAAAGCAACTGCAATAAGGACGAGGGGCACAATCGTGAACGAAATTGGATCCCACGTTTTTGTGTGAAACAGAAAACTCGCAAGAAGGCGGACCAGTGCGAAGGCAGCGATCAAACCGATAACGGCTCCAAGCACCGCCAGCCGCATCCCTTGCAGCACAACCATGCTGCGCACCCTGGCTTTCTCCGCGCCAAGCGCCATGCGGATTCCTATCTCCTGAGTTCGCTGCTGCACCGAGTAGGCCATCAGCCCGTAAATTCCGATTGCCGCCAGCAACAACGCCGAGCCAGCAAAGATTGTCAGCAGGAGCATGTTGAAGTCGGCCCGGGCCGTAGAACGGACGACAACTTCATCCATGGGATGGATATCTGCGACAGGAAGTCCGCCGCTCGCATCACGCAATGCTTTTGAAATCGGATCTCGTAGCGAGCCCGGAGCAACGTGCGTGCGCACGACCCACGCGATCGGCGCGATTCGCGCGTTCAATGCAGTCACTCCGTCCGTCACTTGCGCGTTCGGTATGTACATCATGGGGCCGGGATCCTGGTTCAGGCTGCCTTCCCTGACATCACCCACAATTCCGACAATCTGACGCGGCGGCTCCTCGAACTCCGGGCCAACGCCGTGGCCGATCAGGATGTGATCGCTGAGAGGATCACCTTTCGGCCAGACTCGCCGCGCCATGGTTTGGTTGATGATGGCGACTCCGGCTGTACCACCACTATCTCCATCAGTGAAAAACCTTCCGCGCAGCAAGGGAATCTTGAAGACACGAAAATAGTCAGGAGAAATCGTGAGCCACCCCGCGCCGCCACGCGAAGTACTGTCGTTTGCGGGGCGACCGACCACGCTGAACGGAAGGCCGAAGCCGCCTTCGAGCGGAACACAACACGTGGAAGCCGCGCTTTCCACTCCGGGCAGAGCGTCCAACTTCTGGACGCCATCTCGGCTCAGTTGCGCCACGCCAGCCGCCTTCTCAAAACGTGGGCCAGTCAGCGACATCCGCATCGTGAGCACGTTTTTCGCATCGAAACCGGGATCAACGCCTCGCAACGCGATAAAAGTCCGGATCAGCAGGCCTGCGCCGATCAATAACACGAGTGCAAGGGCAGTCTCGGACACCACCAGTACGGAGCGCGTCTTGTTCTGACGTAGCGAGCCACCACTTCGTGCGGTGTTTTCCTTCAGCGAGGAGACGACCTCGCGGCGCGAAATGCTGAATGCGGGAATAAGTCCGAAGAAAATCCCAGTCAGTACGGATACAACTGCTGTAAACACCAGCACTCGCCAGTCGATTCCAACGCCAACTCCGTTTTCACCGACACGCGGAATATCGCCAGGACTCAACGAAAGCAAGGCCCGCACGCCGATAAACCCAAGAACAAAGCCGAGAATGCCGCCGGTGATTGAGAGAAGTACGCTTTCTGTAAGCAACTGGCGAATGATTCGCGCCCGCCCTGCTCCCAGTGCCACTCGCACCGCGATTTCACGCTTACGCCCGGTCGCCCGAATGAGCAACAGGTTCGCGACATTCGCGCACGCGATCAGAAGAACAAAACCTACCGCGATGATCAGCACCCATAACGATGAGCGCACGTCCTGCACGATCGCATCACGCAGGGGCTGAACCGCAAAGCCTTCCTGAGGTTCCATGGCGCCCGGATACTTGCGGCGAAACTCATCGGCCGCGAGCTTCATTTGAGCATTTGCCTGCCCAACGGTTACACCCGGTTTGAGCCGGGCCGCGGCAATAAAATAGTGCGCCTGATCGTTGCTGTTGGGATCGAACTGAAATGGCAGCCATAGATCGCTTGGCGGATCGTTTACGAAGGTTCTGCTTAGCACGCCGATGACTTCGTACGATTCGTCACCTAAAGAAATTGTCTTGCCCACGATGTGTGGATCGCCGCCGTAGCGCCGCTGCCATAATCCGTAACTGAGAACAACAACATGCCCGCCATGAGGCCGGTCTTCCTCAGCAGAAAACGTGCGCCCCATGACGGTGCCTGCGCCGAACAAGCGGAAGTAGTCGGCGGTCACGTGAATGCCTTTGACCTGCTCCGGATACGCACCGCCTGTCAGGTTCAGTCCGGGACCACCGAAGTCATAGGCGGCCATGTCTTGGAACACGCCACTCTGCTCACGCCAAATGTTGAATTTCGTCACCGAAGCTGCGGGTCCGGAACCTTGGGGCGAAGTCAGCAAGAACTGAACTATGCGATCCGGGTCTGGGTATGTGAGCGGCTTCAGTAGAACAGCATTCACGACAGAAAAAATTGCGGTATTCGCCCCGATGCCGACGGCAAGCGTGAGGACAGCCACTAGCGTAAATCCCGGCGCCTTCCGCAACTGCCGCAGCGCGTAACGAACGTCTTGAAAAAAAGTTTGCATAGAGTTACTCGTACCGCAGAGCCTCCATGGGATCGACGTTCATTGCTCTGCGTGCTGGAAGAGTCCCTGCGGCGAGTGCGGCGCACAGTAAAAGCATCCCCACCAGAAGGAACGTCAATGGATCGTCCGTTCGTACTTCGAAGAGGAACTTCCTTAGCACACGTGTAACAACGAGTGCTCCTGCAATTCCAAAGACAATGCCAATGCAGGCGAGGAACAAGGCCTCGCGCAGAAGCATCTGGAACAAATCTCTTCGTTGTGCCCCGAGCGCCAGGCGAACTCCAATCTCGTGTATTCGCTGGCCGACCGTGTTTGACAACACGCCGTAAATCCCCACAATCGCAAGGGACAGCGCCATGGCGGCGAATAGCCCGAGCAACCTTGCCTGGAATCGTGGCTCCGCGATTGACGTGGCTACGATCGTTTCCATGCTGGCGATGGATGCCGGTTGATCTTTGTCAATCTCCCGCAGAACAGAACGCATTCCTGACACGAGCACCGACGAAGGCAGAGAAGTCCTGACAACGAACGTCATCTGACTGAGAAAGAAAGGCCGTTTAACCTGAAGGTAAGGCTGATAAATCGCCGGGTCTGACCCGGCATTCAAACCCTGCTGATGCACGTCGGCCACGACACCAACAATCGTCAGCCAATCCGCTGGTTTAGGGTTATCCTCCAGCGAGACGCGCTTTCCAACAACGTTTTGTCCTGGCCAGAGGGTACGCGCGAGGGACTCGCTAACAATTGCCACACCGGCAGCTTCGCCATTGTCGTGTTCGGAGAAATCGCGTCCCTTTAGCAGCCGAATTCCCATGGTTTTGAAATAACCGGAGCTAACGCTAGGCTTATCGACCATGAAATGCGGCGGGACCCGCTGACTACCTTCTATCTGGAAGTCGCCGCGTACTAAGGCGTCGCCAAGGGGCCTCCAGTTCACAGCACCCGCTGCTAGCGCACCGGGAATGCGGGAAAGCGCTTCCAGAACACGGGTATCAAAGGTTTGCAGCTGTGAAACCGTGTGATAGGTCGTATCCGGAAGATCCACGGTCATTGTCAACGTATTCTGAGGCGTGAACCCGGGATCGATGTTACGCAGGTGGATATAGCTTTTAAGTAACAGACCAGCGCAGATCAGCAAGATCATTGCGAGCGCAATCTGGGAAATTGCCAATGTGTGCCGGGTACTGGTTTTGCGTCCGGTTGTAGTCCGCTCGTTCCTGCTCAAGATTGCTCGCAGGTCGCGTCGTGTAACCCGGAAGGCGGGTAGAAGACCGGCCGCAAGTCCTACAACCGCCGAAATCAAAAACGTAAATACAATGACTCGCACATCGAGACGAACCATCCCGATCCGCGGAATGGTTCCAGCGGGAGCCACGGCAATCAAGACTGGCAATCCCCAAACCGTCAGAAAAAGACTGGCTGCAGCACCCAAGAATGAAATCACGGCGCTCTCTGTTAGAGCCTGCCGGATAAGGCGCCATTGACCCGCGCCGAGGCTACTGCGAACCGCTAGCTCTTGTGCGCGTCCAGAAATGCGAACCAAAAACAGATTGGCTACGTTAACGCAAGCAATCAACAGAACAAATGCCACCGCGCCTGAAAACACAAGCAATGATCGGCGCACATTTCCTACCAGTAGCTCTTTGAGAGGGATGATCTGTGTCCGTACCCCTTTCCTTATTTCTCCTGGAGGGATGGGCCATCGTTGCACAAGTGTTTCCAATTCCGCCTGCGCCTCTCGCACAGAGACTCCGGACCTCAACCGGCCGAGGACGGGTCTGGAAAAAGAATTGTGTGGGTCGAGTTCGATCTTGAATGGCGTCCACAGGTCGGCATCGTAGGGGAATGTGAAGCCGGATGGCATCACGCCAATAACACTTTTTTCAACTCCGTCCAACTTGATTTTTCTTCGCAGAATGTGGGGATCTGCGCCGAAACGCTCCTTCCAGATCCGGTCGCTTAAAACAACAACCGAATCGCGCCCTTCGGAGTCCTCCCGGGGTAGGAAACTCCGCCCGAGTTTCGGAAAAACGCCAAGCGTTGCAAAAAAGTCTAGAGTTACATTGGCCGCCGGAACCTGGACTGGATCGCCGGCTCCGGTCAAACTACTCCTGGTCGCCGCAAAGGATGCAGTACTTTGAAACAAACGGTCCTGCGCTCGAAAGTCGAGATATTCGTGGTCGGAAAGACTTGGCCCGATATTGAATTGCCCCTGCTCAGCCGAGGAAATCAGGAACAAGCGGTCGGGTTGGGGGAATGACAGCGGCCGCAACAACACACCGTTCACTACGGTGAACATGACGGTATTGGCGCCGATGCCGAGAGCCAGCGTCAGTACGGCGACTGTCGCAAAGCCCGGATTTTTCCGCAACTGCCGCAATGCATAACGAACGTCTTGAAAGAACGTGTGCATAGATTTCATTCTTCCCGCAACGCCGATACCGGATCGAGCTGCGCGGCGCGGCGCGCGGGGATGTAGCATCCGGCAAGAATCAGAAGCAGCACGATCCACGGAACAATAGAGAACGTCATCCAGTCACGCGGGCTCACTCCAAACAGCAAGCTCGCCATCAGCCGCGTAAGCGCAAAGGCGCCGACCAGACCAACGACCACACCGGCTACGGCGAGTTTCACTCCCTGACGCAGAACCAAGCCAAGCACAGCGGTTTTTTGCGCCCCCAGAGCAATGCGAATGCCGATTTCGCGTGTGCGCTGTGTCACCGAATACGCCATCACGCCGTAAATTCCGATTGCGGCCAATGCCAAAGCCAGCGCTGCGAATGCTCCAATTAACCACATGTCAAACCGGCGGAGCGAACCCGAGTCGGCCACCATTTCTTCCAGACTCTTCACCTGGTAGACGGGAACAGTTTTGTCCACGTCGCCTACAGCGCTCCGGATTGAACTCAACAGGCCGGACGAATTTGGCGACCGCACGGCTACGGTCATGTTGCCTTCGAGCAGCGACATGAATGACTCTGGAATTTGTGTGTATGGGTAATAGGCAGTGGGCTCGACGTCGGTAACATCCGCCGCCCAGTGCCTGACGTCGGCCGCTACGCCGACAACAGTGCACCATTCTCCGCCTGGCATTTGTGGCTTCAGTCGCTTTCCTAACGCGTCCTGGTTTGGCCAATAAAGATTCGCCAGGCTCTGGCTCACAATCGCGACCCGTGGCGATGCCGCTGTATCGTGATCATTGAACTCGCGACCGCTTTGCATACGAATCTGCAGGCCATTGAAATATCCGGGCCCGATTGCACGGAACCGGGTTACGAGAGCCGTCTCTGTTGCGGGCGGCGGAGTTCCTTCGATTGCAATTGCCATCGATGGATCAACTCCGCTCATGGGGAGATTTCGTGCAAGCACAACTGACTGCACGCCGGGCAGCGCTTTCATCCGATCCAGTACCTGTTGGTAAAAAAGAGGAATTCGCACCCCGGAAAATTGCTGTGGCGCAGCAACATGGAAGGTGAGCACACCGGCAGGATTGAATCCTGGGTCGATGCTCTCCGTTCGCCACAAACTTTTAAGAGACAGACCAGCGCCAATCAGCAGAATGGACGCAAGCGCAGTCTCTGTTACCACAAGCACGACGCGGTGCTTCCCGAAACCAGCGCTGCTGCCGCGCGATCCTTCTTTCAGGGCTTCGCTGACATTGGCCTTCGATCCTTCCCACGACGGCGCGATGCCGAACAGAATTCCGACCACGCCACACAGAGCCGCAGCGAAACCAAGAACGCCGCCGTCGATTCCAATCGTTTCAACCGACGGAATACTGGAGGGATGAATAGCAATTAATACGCGCAGCGCCGACCATGCGAGTGCGACGCCCAGCAGTCCTCCCGCGAGAGATAGCAGCATGCTCTCGGTCAGTAACTGGCGAATGAGGCGGATCCGCGCCGCCCCAAGCGCCGTCCGGATTGAGAGTTCGCGTTGCCGTGACATTCCGCGTGCGAGCAGGAGATTGGCGACATTTGAACATGCAATGAGCAACACAAAGCCGACCGCTCCCATCAGCATGAACAGCGCGGGTTTTATGTTTCCGTTCTGAAAATCTCCGATCGTCTGGAACGTGACTCCTAATCCACCTTCACTTTTTGGATCTTCCCCTTTGAAACGAGAGGCTATGGTCGCCATCTGCGTCTCGGCTTGCTTCTGAGTCATGCCGTCTGGCAACCGCACAAATGCAAAAAGCCAGTGGACATTTCGCGCCGAAGTTTGAGCGTTAACTGATTCGAGCTGCAAGGGAATCCAAAAGAGCTCCTGGTCCGACAAAACGTGAAAGCCCGCCGGCATGACACCGACGACGGTATAAGGAGTACCGTCGAGATCGATCGCGTGTCCAAGAATCGGTTTTGATTCGAACCGTGTCGCCCACAGCGCATGACTCAACAGCACGACTGGAGCTGCGCCAGGCGTGTCTTCCTGCTGCGAAAAAACACGGCCGATCTGCGGTTGAACGCCTAGGACCGGCAGTAGGTCAGAGTTAATTCTTCCGCCCGAGATGCGCTCAGGCACTTCCTTGCTGGCCAGGTTCTTCCCGACGCTCGAGAACGCGCCCATGTGCCCGGTGAGCCCTCCCTGGTCACGCCATTCGAGGAAGGCGGGCGTTGAGAAGGCATTCGGCGCGCCGTTCGCCATCGTTTTCCACACAACCATCAGGCGGCTGGGATTCGCGAACGGAAGCGAACGCAATAAGACTGAATTGATCACGCTGAACATCGCTGTGTTCGCGCCGATGCCGAGCGCAAGCGTGATCACCGCGACCACGGTGAAGCCTGGTGATTTCACCAGCGTCC
>DATBIE010000220.1:0-14229 GCA_036557105.1 Terriglobales bacterium | reverse complement strand
GCCATCGATGACAGGGCGTCCATGGATTGTGCGCGAGTTGTTCTCGGCATGAGTTCGACTGCAAAAGAGGTTACGCCGGTTTGCGCGATCTGCTGGATGGTTTCGCCCGAACCAAGCGGTCGTAGAAACCCGATGAGTATCTGACCGCGCCGGAATAACCGGAGATCGTCCGAACCGTTTCTGTCGTTCGCTCCGTGACCGAGAACTTGCACAATAATCTCGGCCTGCGCAAAGACACTTGCTCGGTCCGGCAGCAGTTTCGCGCCCTTTTCCTGGTATTGGGCGTCGGGATAACCTGCGGCGCCGCCTGCATCCTGCTGAATCACGACCTCAATGCCAGCTTTTGCAAGCAGTGGTAGTACGCTCGGCGTAAGGGCGACCCGCCGCTCTCCAGGATAAATTTCCTTCGGAACTCCGACGATCACGTTGGTTCTTCCTTCCGGTTGCGTCAGCGTATTCGAATGCGAACCAACCTTTCAGAACCGAGTATTGTATCCGACGACGACAAAGTATTCGCACATGCAGCTCGAGTCGTGATCGGCTCGTTGACTACTGCGAATCATTGAAAAGAATTTTCCCTGAATTCGAAAAGAAAATCGGGTTACAATTCGCCCACTCGCCATGGAAATCAAGCACACTCTGAGCAGGTTTCTATACCGCGTAGAAGCCAAACCTGAGGGTGGGTTCATCGCCCGATCCAGCGATCCCACACTCCCAGTCATCGAGGGGGCAACCAGAACTGAAGTCGATCAGAAAATCCAGGCGAGTATCGAGGCCGACCTTACCAATCAATTCCCTGGCCTGAAAGACATATTTCAAAAACACGGGATCAGCAGCACCTATCACATCGAGTCAAAGCCGGAAGGCGGTTTCCTTGTAAGGTCAAATGATCCGACGCATCAACCCATTGAGGTCCCTTCTGAGGAGAAAATCGAACGGCTCATCAACTCGAAATTCGTTTCGCATCTGATGGATAGGCTCCCTCCAGATGTGCTTCAGAAGTTCACAACTCAGCTCAGTACAGGAGTGAACGTCACGGTCAATCGCAACGTCACATTGAGAACTTCCCCTTTTCACCCGGCGAATACAACTACGCCCCCTCGCGCATTGAAGAATTCCAGTGAGTTTCCGCCGGACGCTCCGAACACGGCAGACGGCTCCCCGGTGTTACGGTATGAGGGTGGTGGAAGCTGGTTTTTCCGAATGCTACTCGCGCTGGCGGCATTCGCCGCGATCCTCTACATCGTGCTGCGTCATCATTGAAGTTGCGCTTTAACGTTTCGGCATGACGGGAGACCCTGTAAGTTCCGCCTCAACATAGCGCCTGCGCCGATTCCTCTTGCCCTACTTACAGGATTTGCTATACTTCCGGCGCATTGCGGCCCTGGTAAGAACGCCTTCGATTTGCTGGGGTGTTGGATCCGGTTCGCAATAACAGAAGAGAGGGCGCCGTGAAAAACATTTTCGTTGGGAACCTCAGTTTCAATACAACTGAGGACGAGCTGCGCCACCTGTTTGAAACCTATGGACAGGTGGATCGCGTTAGCATTCTGACCGATCGTGACACTGGACGTTCGCGTGGATTTGGTTTTGTGGAGATGACAAACGCCGAAGAAGGGGAAAAGGCCATCGCGGGATTGAATGGTTCACAGTTCGGCGGACGCACAATTAACGTGAATGAAGCAAGGCCAAAGGCGGAAAAGGCCGGCGGTGGCCGCGGGAACGGCGGACGTCGATAGTCGACTTCGCAAATTTCGCTGTGCTTTTCTTACCGCAGGGAACATGTCTGATGCGCGAGACGTCTGACACACTTCAACTCCGCGCAAATTCTCTCACGCGAATTGATGCTCTTCAGCCCCACATGTAAACTTGAACTACGCGCCCGTAGCTCAGCTGGATAGAGCGGCAGCCTCCGGAGCTGTAGGTCGGGAGTTCGAATCTCTCCGGGCGCGCCACTCGTTGTCGCTTTTGGAAGAATTGCTTCGAACGACTTGATGTAAGCGCTGTGTGCGCAGCCAGTTCATTCCCCTTTTGCACTGCATCTAAATCATCTCTTGGCGCTGCGGGCCGGCATATTTCATTTCGCCTTTTGCACGTCTGGAAGTTTCGTGAAAACAAAATCAGCCGGGAAAATGTCTGGGTAGATACCGGCAGCATTGTGTCTCAACTAACGAATGGCAATCATTTAACGATTAAACAGGGCGCGAATCAATGTGTGCCTCTCAAAGCGCGGATCGCTTCAGCAGCAACAGCACGATCTCCGTTCTGCTCTTCCGCTGATTCCGGAGAACTATCCGAGTCGTCCCCTTCACCGGGAGCGAGAAACAAATTACTTTCCAAGCCGTGCTGTTTCGTGTACAGCTCGTAATAGCGTCCACCAAGTGTGTAAAGCTCTTCGTGGGTACCGCGTTCGACTATGCGTCCTTGCTCAATGACGAGAATCTGATCGGCGCGACGGATCGTAGACAAGCGGTGCGCGATCACGAATGTTGTGCGTCCCTTCATAAGATAAGACAGACCTTCCTGGATCATCTGCTCGGATTCAGAGTCGAGGCTGGAAGTAGCTTCGTCGAGGATGAGAATTCGCGGCTCTGCCAAAATCGCGCGGGCAATCGAAATTCGCTGACGCTGGCCACCGGAAAGCTTCACGCCACGCTCACCTACAATGGTGTCATATTTGTCGGCGAAGCTCTCCGCAAATTCGTCGACGCGAGCAATACGGCAGGCGCGAAGAAGCTCTTCTTCCGGAGCATCGGGCCGAGAAAACGAGACGTTCTCCCGGATAGTTCCGTCGAACAGAAACGATTCCTGCAGCACCACTCCAAGCTGGGTGCGAAATGAGTCGAGCCGGACTTTGCTGAGATCGAATCCATCAATATAAACCGAACCTTTGGTTGGGACATAGAAGGCGGAGATCAGGCCGATGGTCGTGGACTTACCTGATCCGGAAGAACCTACAAGCGCCGTTACCGTCCCCGGCGAGGCATGAAAGGAGATGTCGTTCAGTACGGTGCGTGTTCCGTCATAACTAAAGCTCACGTTGTCAAAATCAACATTGCCCTGAATCGGCGGGAGAGTGATAGTCCGCGCGGGATCGCGGTCTTCGGCCGACTGCATCAGGATTTCATGCGAGCGCTCAAGGCCTGCCATAGCTTCCGTGAGTTGCGTGCCGATCTGCACGATTTGCATGACCGGAGCAATCAGGAATCCCATGAACATCGTGTAGGTGAAAAATTCGCCGATGGTCAGCGAACCGGCCAGGATCAGGCGGGCCCCCACATACATAATGACCGCGCCCACAACGCCCAGCAGTACGCTTGCGGAGAGTCCCATAATTGAGGTAGCGGTGAGAGTCCGCAGCACGTTCTCGAGCAGCCGCATCACGCCGGCCCCGAAAACCTGCTCTTCGCGGTTTTCGGCGTGATATCCCTTCACCACGCGAATGCCACCTAGGGATTCAGAGAGCCGTCCGGTGACTTCCGCATTGATTTTGCTGCGCTCACGGAAGATCGGCCGGATGATCTTGAATGCGCGCTGCAAAGCGACCGCGAATAGCGCCAGGAATGCGAATGCCAGCGCCGTCATCGATGCGCTGATATGGAACAGAACGGCGAGCGCAATCATTGCAGTAAGCAGTCCACCACAAAGATCGACCAGTCCGGTGCCGATCAGATTGCGCACGCCTTCGACATCGCTCATGATTCGTGAAACCAGGACGCCGCTTTTAGTCGAGTCGTGAAACGCAACCGGCAGCCGTTCCACATGCGCCTGAACCTTTTGGCGAAGTTCCGCAATCAGACGTTGCGCGGCCTTCGACAATAGCTGTGTAAGCGAAAACGAAGTAATGCCCTGAATAACGGTGGCGGCAAGCACTCCGAGCACCAGAGGCTTGAGAAGCTGAATATGGTGGTTGACGATGACCGAATCAATCAGATAACGCGTAGAGTAAGGAAGAACCAAGGACGCAACTCGGTTGATCGCCATTAATGCGAAGCCGGCCGCCAGCAGTCCTCGCCGGGGACGGACCAACTGCCAGACCAAAGGCATGACTGTTTTCAGCTTTGGTCGAGGAGAACCTTTAGAAGTAAGCTTCGGCGCTGAAGACATTGATCGTTGTTAGATAGTACATGTCGCCTTGAGGGTTCAATTTGGTCACTCGACACGAACTTTGGTACGAGATCGAGGGCCCGAAGGTGGGTCGATTTTCTCGTTTTGCGCGCGGGGCCCCGTGTTGAGCGGAACCGAAAAGCTTTTGAACGCAATTAATGCACCACTCGCCAAGCAATACTTGGGGCACTTAGCTTTCTTCGCGGTTAAGAGTTTGAATTTGTAATCGACAGCTCCACATGGAAATAGCGCAGACCTAACGAGCCTTATAGAGTTTGCCTTTACAATCATCTCCGGAATGAAACTTTCGGAAATAAATCGCATATTGGGAACGCGCCTGGAAAATGGTTCACCGGAAACAGAGATCACCGGAGTTGCCGGGATTGAGTTTGCGGAACGGGGGCAACTCTCATTTGTTTCGAATCCCAAATATGCGGCAGCCGCACGGAGCACAAAAGCCTCAGCGGTAATTGTCGCCGAAAGCTTCCCTGCTCTTTCGACTGCGATGCTGCGCAGCAAGAATCCTTACTTTGATTTTGCTCGCGCGCTGGAATTTTTCTACCAACCTCCGACCTATGGGCCAGGGACTGATTCGACGGCGGTTGTGCACGGTTCAGCAAAGGTCGGCAAAGACGCGCACATAGGCCCCTATGTCGTGATCGGCGAAGACGTCGAAATCGGCAGCAATGCGGTGCTGCTTGCACACGTGGTCATTTATCGGGGGGCAAGAATCGGCGACAACTTCCTCGCACATTCACATGCCGTTGTCCGCGAATTCTGCCGAATCGGCAATAACGTCGTGCTGCAGAACGGGGTCGTCATCGGAGGCGACGGATTTGGCTTCGCGAAGGATGGCACTGGCCGCTGGCACAAAATTGTACAGTCCGGGCCCACTGTAATTGAAGACGATGTCGAGATTCAGGCAAATGCCTGCGTTGATCGTGCCAGTATCGGAGAAACGCGGGTTTTTCGCGGGGCCAAGATCGACAATCTCGTTCAGGTGGGTCACGGGTCGAGAGTCGGCGAGAATACGTTGCTTTGTGCGCAGGCGGGTCTCGCTGGATCAACCGAAGTTGGCAAGAACGTGATTCTCGCGGGGCAAGTGGGAGTCGCCGGGCATTGCAAAATTGGCGATGGGGTAATCGCAACGGCGCAGAGTGGCATTCCCAACGACGTGCCGGCGGGAGCAGTGGTCAGCGGGTATCCGGCGATCGACAATAAGCTGTGGCTGCGCTGTGTGGCCGTATTCAACCGACTTCCAGAAATTGCGCGTCTACTACGTCAAAAATGAATGCGTGTCATCTGAAAAGGTGGGGGTCATTAGGCGCTCGCCTTGTCCGAGAGAGGTAGTGTGTTATCGCCGGATTCGAGTTCCAATTGCTCCTGTCCGCTTAAAGCACTGACTCTTCCGCGATAGGTCTTCAGGTGAGTTGAAGCTTTATCGAACGCCTCTTGGGCCTTGCTCAAACTCTTGCCGACATTTTCGAACTGGTTCTGGAAATGATCGAAGGATTTTTGCGCCTTCGCCAGTTCCTGACGGCTCTTCTCAAATCGGCTGGCGACTTCATACCACTTGTGCACAAGAGCGATAGTATGCAGCGTCATCAGCAAGGTATTCGGCGAGACCGGAAAAACGTGCTGCTGATTGAGCCAGTCAGCGAGATCGCGATTACGCACGGCCTCCATATATAAGGTTTCGCTCGGAAGGTACATGAGAGCGATTTCGGTTGTGCCGTGCTCGGGCTGAATGTAAGCCTTGATGCGCTTGGCTTCGGCCTTCATCACTCGAACGAACTCGTTCCGGGCCTCTTCAATTTCCTGCTCACTGCTGTCGTTCTCGAAAAAGGCCAGCACCTGCTCGCGAGGGAATTTCGCATCAATCGGCAACCTGCGATCGGGGAAATTGATCATAGCGTCAACGCGTCCGCCGCCATTGGCCGAGCACTGCATCTCAAACATGTGCGCCGGGAGGAAGTCTGAAAGCAGACGCTCCAGGCTCGCTTCGCCGAATCGGCCACGCAAGTGCGGCAGCTTCAGCAGATTATTAAGATCGTTAATCGAGTGGCCGATTGCGCCAACTTCCCGCAGTTGCTCTTCGGCGGCGCGAAGATGCTGCTGCACTTTTTCAAATTGCGCAAAGCCTTCTTTCAGGTTCTGATCGAGCTTAGACTGCACTTGTTCGGTGATGGCCAGCAGCTTGGTATCGACGCGCTCGCGAATGCGCTCCAGATTCTCAGCCGTCTGAAGATTCAGGCGATCAAATTCTGACTTTAACGCCGATGTAGTCATTGCCAATGAGCCAGCCAGTTCCGCGCGAGTTTCAGCCAGCCGCTCGGCCTGCTCCCGCCTGCCGGATGTCATCTGGTCTTCGACCGAAGTGCGCAAGCCAGAAAAACCTTCCCCGAGCCGGTCCGCGATCTGTTGCCGCAAATCGCCCTTCGTCCGCTCCAACCGAGAAGCCATGTCGGCGGTAGCGGCTGAAAATTGCTGAGAAAGAACCTGCTGCAGATTCTCCGAGTTCTGAATAAGGGTGTTCACCTCGGCGGATTGCGAGGAAGCGGCACGGTTCGTGAGGACGATCCAGATCAGCAGCGCGACGTTTGCGACGGCCAGCAGACCAACCGCCAGGGGAAGAATACCCACTGAAAACTCCAACCAAGATTTATTGAATTGTAGAGCGAATGGCTGTGGAAAGGCAAAGAAAAATCGAAGGTCACCTTAGCCCAATAGTTTCGGGCACTCATGCCGCGATTTTGCACCCCAGCACCGCGGCAAGCGTGTTCACAATGGTATCGTTCTGCGTTTTGTTCTTTACTGCAATTCGAAGGGCACGGTCGCCGAGCGAACGACTGATGGTGCCGGCATCGCGCAAGAAGACGCCCTTTTCGCGGCAGCGGTTGCAAATCTCGGCCGCAGTCGGGAAATGGTCAGGCATGTGGCATAAAAGAAAATTCGCCACACCAGGAACAACGTTCAGCCCTATGCGGCAGCGCAAGTCAGCAGCAAACTCATCCCGGAGTTGCGCGGTCTCGGCATACCGGGCGCTGTAGTATTCCGAAGATTCGAGCGCCATGACCGCCGCCACCTGCGCCGGAAGACTCACCGACCACGGAGGAACAAAGGCACAAAGCTTCTCTAATTCTGTGCAGTTTCCAACCAGATACGCGACACGAACTCCGCTTAGCGCGTACGCCTTCGACATCGACTTGCATACGAAGACATTCTTGCTCGTCGCGGCAAGGCGTTCGAGCGAATGTACGGCACCTGCATAGTCGATATAAGTTTCGTCAATCCACAATCGCGCAGTCGACGATATACCTCGTGCGAGCTGCTCGAGACTCTCGCCCCGAATCATTGTGCCAGTCGGCGAGTTTGGATTTACCAGGACAACCAGATCGAAACCTGTCGACAATTGCGCAGCAACCGCTGCGGTATCCAACACATAGTTCTCTTCCCTATGAAGAGGAAGTGTTTTAACAGTGCATCCGATAACTCTTCTCAGCAAATGTTCGTACTCACCATAGCTGGGATCAACAACGAGAACCCGCGAACCAGCTGTTAACCAGCGAGGAAAGGCAAGATAGATCAGTTCCGAAGACCCTGCGGCAGGCAAGATTGCATTTGCAGGAATCCCTCGCGCGCGGGAGATGCACCGTACCAGCCCCGACGCGTGCGCCGGCGGCGACGTACTGACCAGCGTGCTCAGTTCGGAACGCAGGGCAGTGAGCACTTCAGGCGCGGGCGGGAACCAGGCGTCGAGCACGTCGGCGTTGACTGTTTCGTGAAGTTTTTCAAGCTGGCAAGGATGATCTCCGAGCGCAGCCCAGAACGCGCCTCCATGTTCGCATCTCGGCGCGGCAGATCGAAATGCGAATGGCAAATCCCACGTATATGACGCTTCTATTCGCTCCAACATCTTCTGAAATCTTTCGAGTGACTGCCGCAGATCGGAAATCGCTGCTACGAGCAAATCGTAGGTCACAGCCCCAGACTTTGCCTGCAATCCGGCTTTCTGCAACCCAACGCGGAGGTAAAAATCGATGATCTCGCGCCTGCCAATCGCAACAACCTTGTCGCCACCATGCGACTCTATGTAACGGCAAGCGGCGTACATCATGGCGGCGGCGAGTAGAGTGCGGCGATGGTCAGCAAGCACAGTCAACAGACGGACTTCGAAGAGCGAGCCATCAAAGCGGAGCGGCACGTCTTTACGGTGAAAGTATTTGTCAATCGAATAAGTTCTTCCGGGAGGAGTTATGCTCACGAAAGCGAGAATTTTGCCGGCTTGTTCGGCGACCAAGTACGCATTGAAGTCATCCAGTGAATCGGTGAGCTGTCCCTTCGAGTTCGGCACATGCTGGCCGAGTTCGAGACCATAAACAGAATGGCGAACAGCATAGATCGCTTGCCGCTGGTCGGTCGCAGCCAGCATGACTCGCACCTTGGATTGCCGTTCTGAGCTTCGGCCCCTCATGGATGCGATAATTATCCACAGCAGGGGCTGGTTTGCCATCAATAATGCGGCAGAGATAGTGAATGACGTCAACGAACCCCATCCGCTTCGGCACCGCCGGATGGTCCTATAAGGACTGGGAAGGCGTATTCTACCCGCCGGGAATGGCGCGGCGGAAGCGGCATCCGCTTGAATTCGTGGCGCGCTGCTTCGACGTGGTTGAGGTCAACACCTCATTTTACGGGCACATTAAACCTGAAATTGCCAAGCTTTGGGCGCGGATTGCTTCAGAGGCAAATCCGAATTTTCTGTTTACTGCCAAACTGCACCGGTCTTTTACCCATTCGCCCCTTGCTACGACCGAACCCACTTCTGCGGTATCGATTCATCCGAATGACGAGGACGAGAGGTTGGCACGCGAAGGACTCGAAGCGCTCGCCGCAACCGGCAAGTTTGGCGCTCTGCTCATGCAATTTCCCGTCTCATTCAAGAACACTTCGCTGAATCGCGAATACCTGGAAACGTTGTTGCGGCAATTCATTGAATATCCGCGGGTGGTCGAAGTGCGTCATTCGACCTGGAACAATCCGGAGACGATCAGCTATTTCGCCGAGCGCAACGTCAGCTTCTGCAACATTGATCAGCCTCAGCTCGGCAGGTCGCTTGAGCCCACGACACACGTGACGTCGTCGATCGGATATGTTCGCTTGCACGGGCGCAATTACGACCAGTGGTTCGAAGCGGAGACGTGCGCGGACCGTTATAACTATCTTTATAAGCCGGGTGAACTCGAACGCTGGAAGGACCGAGTCGAGGAAATCGCCCGGCAGGCAAAGATCACGTTCGTAGTCACGAACAATCACTTTGAAGCCAAGGCCGGAGTCAACGCTCTTCAACTGAAGCATATGTTGACTGGCAGGCGCGTGGTCGCTCCCGAGCCCCTGCTGGAGCATTATCCCCAGCTGCGAGCGATTGCAGATCCGATCGCGGAGGGGCAACAAGGTACCACGGTTTCATTACCCGCATAAAAGTCTGGGCTCGTCGAACTGCGCAGTTGCGATCCTCATTTTTCATGCTATCCTGCGCACAACTCCTCCGCTTCCAGGACAGCCGTGCTCGTTGAACTACGTCTTGAAAACTTCGCTGTCATAGAGAATGTTGCGGTTGAGTTCGGTGCTGGACTGAACCTCCTCACCGGGGAAACCGGCGCTGGCAAGTCGATGTTGATCGATGCTCTCGCCCTGCTGCTTGGGGGCAAGGCTTCGCCTAATGTAGTCCGATTTGGCACTGACCGCGCGGTAGTCTCTGCGGTTTTCGAGGTTGACGCCGGGTTCAAAAAAGCTGCGATCCACATCCTCGAACAAAATGGAATCGATCCCGACGATTCCGGCGTAATCCTCCGACGAGAGATCTCCAGCAAAGGGCGTGTCTTCATCAACAATCAGGCTGCGACAGTCGGACTTCTCAAGCAGCTTGCGCCCTATCTTGCCAGTATCCACGCGCAGAATGAGTCTTTGGTCACATTCGATGCAGCGGTGCGTCTCGAATTGCTCGATCAATTCGCCGGAATACAACTTGAGCTGCTCGAACAAACCTTCGAGCAATGGAAGCAAATAAAGTCAAGAATCGAGGACCTTCATCAAGGAGAAGAGGAGCGCCAACGCCTGGTAGAGCTTTGGAATTTTCAGAAGCGGGAAATCGACCACGCCAAACTTCAGCCTGGCGAAGATGAGCGTCTCGAAGCCGAAAAGCGCGTACTCGCGAATGCCGAAAAGATTTACGGCGCGGCTATGAATGCGTTCGATCTCCTTTATGAGGGGGCGAACTCTACTTCGGCCACTCTGCGTTCGGCGCAAAAACATGTTGAAGAGTTGGTCCGATACGAGAAAAACTTTCAGGATGCGCTCGCTTCGCTCGAATCAGCGCGAATCAGTGTGGAGGATGTGGGCGCCAGTTTGCGTGACTACGCAGGAGGCATAGAGTCCTCGCCGGAGCACCTGGCTGAAATCGAGGACCGGCTCGCATTGCTGGATCGTTTAAAGCGAAAGTATGGGCCCACTCTTCAGGACACCATCACTCTTGGCGAAGATGTCACACGCAAGCTTTCTGAAATCGAGAACAAAGATGAAGTTCTTCAGCAACTCCGCAACGAGCTTGCAAGGGCCGGCGAGGAATATCTTGAGCGAGCGCGCTCCGTTTCCAGAAAGAGATACGAGTCTGCGAAGAAGCTGCAGAAGTTGGTCGAAGCTGAAATCAATGAACTGGCAATGAAGTCACAGTTCCAGATAGAAGTAGGGGGAACAGATGAGGAGGCAAACTGGAGTAGCTCCGGCTTCGATCAGGCCGAGTATCTCATCTCGACGAATCCCGGTCAGCCGCTGCATGCGCTTGATCAGATCGCATCCGGAGGTGAACTCTCACGGGTAATGCTGGCGCTCAAGGCCAGTGTCGAGCTCGGTGCTAACAAGAAGCGAAGTTCGTCGCAGCGCACTCTCGTCTTCGATGAAATTGATACCGGTATCGGAGGTCGCGCTGCCGAGGCTGTTGGCAAGAAGCTGAAGGAGCTTTCGCGAACGCACCAGATCATCTGCGTCACGCACCTGCCACAGATTGCAACCTTCGCCGACCACCATTATTTGATCGAGAAAAAACAGGCAGCCGGACACACGAAAACCAGCGTTCGGCTCGTCGCCGGGGATGAGCGCAGGGAGGAGATTGCGCGTATGTTGAGTGGGGCCAAGCTGACCGACACGTCTCTAAAACATGCCGAGCAGATGATCAAAGCCAACGCCTAGTCCCTCTGTGTTTTTTCCTGCGTAACTCAGTGTCCTTTGTGGTAAGGATTTGACTTACGCCGAAAGCGCCGAGATCAGCCTTCGCATCCAAACTGAGAGCTATGTCCAGCGACCAGATCATCGAAATCGAAGGCAAGCAGCTCAAGCTAACGAACCTTGAGAAAGTCTTTTATCCGGTCACTGGCTTCACCAAGGGTCAGGTAATCGATTATTACGCTCGCATCGCGCCGGTACTCGTTCCCCACCTTAAGAACAAGCCGCTGACACTAAAGCGTTATCCGAATGGAGTGGACCAGCCGCCGTTTTTTGAAAAAAACGCCACCAAGCACCGGCCGGACTGGATAAAGACCGTGCCCATCTGGAGTGAGGGCAACCAACGCAACGTGAACTACATTCTTTGCAATGATCTCGCAACCCTGGTCTGGGTGGCGAATCTCGCCTCCATCGAGTTGCATCCGTCGTTATCGTTCGGCAGTGACATCATGTGCCCTCGCTCAATCGTCTTCGATTTGGACCCTGGTCCGCCGGCGAACATTGTTCAGTGCTGCCAGGTAGCGATTTGGCTGCGCGCAATTTTTGATCATTTCAAGCTCCAAAGCTTCCCCAAGACGTCCGGCTCGAAGGGAATGCAAATTTACATTCCCCTCAATACGAAGGTCAGTTACGACGAGACTAAGCCGCTGGCGCACGCTCTTGCGCGGCTGCTGGAGAATGAACACGGCGATCTCGTGGTCTCAGACATGAAGAAAGCAATCCGCACCAACAAAGTCTTCGTCGATTGGAGCCAAAACGATGAACACAAGACCACGGTCAGCGTGTATGCCTTGCGCGCGCGCGAGCGACCGACGGTTTCGACTCCCGTGACCTGGGACGAAGTGGAGCAATGCCTTAAGAAGAAGGACCCGAAGCTGCTTGTCTTCGAGTCACACCAGACCCTTTCTCGAACGGGAAAGCTCGGTGATTTATTCGAGCCGCTGCTCACATTAAAGCAAAAGCTGCCAAGGCTTCCCGGGAGCGGCGAGGCAGAGGCGGCCGCGGCTGCATTGGAAATGGCTGCACAGGCGGAGACTACACGAAGGAAAAATGTCACTCCAGCCAAGACAGTGCGCACAGCTCGCAGGTCCCAAGTCCTCCGCAAATCAGGGAAAGCACGCAAGAAGATATAAACTGTTGCACTGATCAAAACCTCCAGTGACTTTTCGAAGGAGTCGGCTTCTCGGCGGCGGTTAAGAGATTAAGGCAGCATGGCGCAACTGTTTGTTGGAACATCCGGATGGGCATATCCAAGCTGGAAACCGGCGTTTTATCCACCAAAATTGGCACAGGCTAAGTTCCTCACCTACTACACGAGTCAGCTCAATACGGTGGAGGTCAACCTTACTTTCCGCCAGTTGTTGAAAGACAGCACGGCACAAAAGTGGTTAGCGCAGTCTCCAGATGGGTTTCGATTCGCAATCAAGGCGCATCAGGTGCTTACCCACATTAAGCGGCTTAAGAACACGGAAGATTTTCTGCCGCGATTTCTGACTACCATCGAACCGCTGGCCCGCGCCGAAAAGATCGGCCCGGTGCTTTTTCAGTTGCCCCCGAATATGAAGGCCGATCCGCCGCTGCTCGAAAACTTCATTGAAACCATACCGAGAGGCGTTCAGGTGGCCTTCGAATTTCGCCACGAATCATGGTTTGCAGATGAAATTTTCACTCTGCTGAAGAAATTCAATCGCGCGCTTTGCATTGCTGAGACCGAAGAGCGCGTCACCCCTGATGTGGTTACCGCCGACTTCTGCTACTACCGCTATCGCAAGCCGGAGTACACACCTGACGAGCGCCGCGCCATGGTTGCGCGAATGCAGGAACACTTAAGCAGGGGCCGCGATACATATGCGTATTTCAAACATGAAGAAACGCCACAGGGCGCGCTGTACGCGGTAGATGTACTCAAAGAAGCTGGAAAGCAGCCGGCCACAGACTAACCCGGGTTCTCTGGATTTAATACCGAAATTTTCATCCGTGTACATGTGTGCGAATCCGTTGCTCGAATCTTGCTTGTTACTTTCTCTAATGTTGGATAATGCGCATTCTTGTCTTTGTGTCCTCCGACAGCAATTCGCGCATCCTCTCGGATTTCGTCGACTACCTGAAAGTCGAAAAAGGTCTCAGCACATTAACAGTGTCTGCCTACAGTCGCGACATCGGCCAGTTTGCCGCGATTCTCGATCGCGGCAAACGCACTCTGCTGAACGCCCGTCGCGAGGACGTACGAGCATTCCTGCAACAACTCTTTGCGAATTCCGTTGATGGCCGTTCTGTCGCCCGCAAACTTTCCGCATTGCGTCATTTCTATCGTTTCCTGCTGCTGGATGAACGCATCGACCGCGACCCAATGCTAAATATTCCCCTTCCGAAACAGTGGAAGATCCTGCCAAAGTCCCTGGCCCGCGACGAAGTTGAAGCACTCCTTGAAAATGGGGCCAAGGGCGTCTCCACTCGTCCTAACCAGAGTCAAGCGTTCGCCATTCGCAATCGCGCCATGCTCGAGGTCTTTTACGCTGGGGCGTTGCGCGTGTCCGAAATTATTTCTCTAAAGCTTGAAGACGTGAAGCTCGATATGGGCTACGTCCTCGTACGCGGCAAAGGAGACAAAGAGCGCATCGTTCCCCTTGGGCGTTCGGCACAGGAGGCGCTGTCGATTTATGTGCGTGATTCTCGGCCGCAATTCGCAGCAAAAAGAAATTCGCCTTACCTGTTCATAGGTCGCGGCGCAAAGAAACTGACTCGGCAGCGTGCCTGGCAAATGGTAAGCTCAGCTTCAAACTCAGCCGGACGCCATGCCAGCCCGCATATGTTGCGCCACAGTTGTGCAACGCACATGGT
>DATBIE010000219.1:0-8263 GCA_036557105.1 Terriglobales bacterium | reverse complement strand
GGATTCCGCAGCCTGCAGGAAGGTCAGCAAGTGCAGTTCGACGTAGTGAAAGGCCCGAAAGGGTGGCAGGCCGAGAACGTAAAGGGAGTCTAATAACCACTTACAATTCGGTTCTTGAAGGCGACCAGAAATGGTCGCCTTTTTGTTGGGAAAAACCGTCCCAGCTCGTGCGTCGCCGGACAAAACCAGTTCACCACGGTGACGGAGGGGTTAAGGGGTGATTGAGACGCATCTGCTACTCTGCTGTGCTTCATCAACTGAGCGGGATCAAGCGACGATTGATCAACTCACTTTTGCCTGCTCGATACCAAAACTTGCGGACAAGTGGCAGACATTTTCCTGCCCCAGCTTTGGTATTCTTATCTCTGCCCGACCCATCCCAGCCATATAGTCTCCAAACGCGTTTTCCCTGGTCCCGCTGGCGGAAGTGGCCGGAATCGATATCAATTCTTGCGAGAGGAATCCTATGCCCGAACAGTCTATCGATCAGTTGAAGAGCGTTTTCAGGGGCGATCTTATTCAACCTAACGACGCTGAATACGAATCCGCCTGCAAACTTTATAACGGAATGATCAAGAAGCGCCCGCATCTGATTGCCCGGTGCGTGGACGTCGCCGATGTCATTGCAGCAGTAAAGTTCGGCAATGCGAATGGGATGTTAACGGCAATTCGTGGCGGCGGTCACAACGGCGGCGGTCTGGGCAGTTGCGACGACGGTCTGGTCATTGACGTTTCGCGAATGAAGGGTATTCGAGTAGATCCTGCGGCGAAAACCGTCCGCGTTGGCGCCGGCTGTGTGTGGGGCGACGTCGATCACGCGACACACGCCTTCGGCATGGCCGCGCCGTGCGGATTCATCTCAACCACCGGGGTCGCCGGCCTAACCCTCGGGGGCGGTATCGGTTACCTCAGCCGCAAGTATGGCCTCACCATCGACAATCTGCTCTCTGTGGACATGGTCCTCGCGGATGGCAGCTTCGTGACGGCAAGCAGCAAAGAAAATCCGGACCTGTTCTGGGCGGTCCGCGGCGGCGGCGGAAATTTCGGCGTGGTCACTTCTTTTGAGTTCCGCCTGCATCCGGTAGACATCGTCCAGTTCGGGCCGACTTTCTGGCCGATTGAAGAGTCTCCTATGGTACTGCGCGCCTTTCGTGACTTCATCAAAAAAGCGCCTGAAAACATAAGTGGTTTTTTTGCCTATCTGGTCATTCCTCCCGCTCCCATGTTCCCCGAGCATCTTCACCTGAAGAAAGTATGCGGAATTGTCTGGTGCTGCACCGCCTCAGCGGAAGAGACCGAAGCTGCCTTGAAACCGATGCAATCTGTCGGGCACCCACTCCTACATCACGTTGGACCTGCGCCATTCCCGGTAGTCCAGAGCATCTTCGACGGTCTGTTCGTCCCTGGCCTGCAATGGTATTGGCGCGCGGACAATTTTACCGACCTCAGCGACGAGGCCATCGCCAAGCACGCGGAACATGGCGCGAAAATTCCCACCATGCTTTCGACCATGCATCTCTATCCCGTGAATGGCGCGGCACAGCGCGTGGGCAAGAATGACACGGCGTACAGCTTCCGCGAGGCACTGTTCGTAGAGGTCATTGTGGGCGTGGATCCAGACCCCGCCAACGCCGACAAGATTACAAAGTGGTGCAAGGACTATTGGGAGGCTTTACACCCATTTTCGGCGGGAGGCGCTTACCTGAATTTCATCATGGACGAAGGCCAGGAGCGTATTCAAGCGTCATATCGCGACAACTACCAACGTTTGGCAGCAATCAAGAAGAAATACGATCCCAAGAACTTCTTCCGCGTGAATCAGAACATTCGTCCCGCCGCCTGAGTGTGGCGTAGTGAAGGAAACGGGCGAGAAGAAAAACTCTCGCCCGGCTTCGCAAATTCGTTTTCAGCGGGAGGAAGTTTTCAAGTAACGATAGAAGCGCGCCTGTCCGCGGTGCTTCCAGTACGCAGACTGGTAGTCATCAGTCCCCGGCCCCGAACTGAGAAAGCTGAAGAAGGTGTGCCGCGAAGGCTTGATCACAATGCCGACATGCCCTCGCCATACGACCAAATCACCGGGCTGCGGGGATTTCACACGCTGAAAGCCTTCGATTCCCTGGTAAATATCTGACGACGGCGCGTACGCATAAGGAAAGCCGGCATCCTCATAAATGTCGTGCACAAGATGAGAGCAATCAGTTCGCGAACTTTGCTCGGTTTGAATATCCAGCGCCGTCGAGAGCAAGAGTCGGCGATCATTCCGGCTCAAGGAGTGATGACTCTTAGCATATCTCTGCAACGTCGAGTGGGGGACTGGCGGTTCCTGTGATGTCTCCTGGCCGTGTGCGATGCACAGGACGACGCAAAGGACGATGGGCCCAACTACTAGTTTGAGGGCTGGCCGCATTGTGCCTATTCTGATGCTGATTCTTAGCTCCGGGCAGATTACAGGGGTGCTACAGCACAAGAATCATTGTTTCGAGCTTGGCGAACTTTGCGATAAAAATCTTTTACCGCAAAGGACGCAAAAGGCTTCGCAAAGATCGCAAAGTCATGCCGTGGCAGCCGTGATCGCAGTCCCCATTTTTTAGTCTCGCAACGCGGGAATGATTACGTTGTTCAGGACTTCGGCGGAAATCTGGTGCCGGCGAGAGCCACGATCAATGTACACGCTGAAATTTCCTCCACCGAGCGCATGGTCCGCCCTGTTAATAGCCGCTTCATAGTTCTTGATGTCCGGCTCGTTGTCGCGTTGCGGGTTGTCGCACTTTACCTTAAAACAACAACTGTCATATTCATTCAGGACCTGAATCTGCCGTCGTCCTTCGCCGGCTGATCCGAGGACGTACAGGTTCATGTAACTGGCGATCGAGTCTTGTTCCGGATCGTCCACGTTGATCCCGCAAGGCAGATGCCGCGGAAATGTGCCTGCGATTGGAATGCTCAACTTGATGCGGGGATCGACCGCCGCATAGACGGTGGTTGTCCATCCACCTCCCGAGATTCCGATCATGTCCACGCGTGAATAGCCCGACTTAAACGCATAGTTCAGAGTTTGCAGCGCCGGCCCGACGAACAACTGGAGCGGGCTGCCATGCAACTTGCCGCTAACGCTCTTAAACAATTCGCTGTGATAGGAGACCATATCCTGGTTTTCGCAATTTGCTGGGCGTGGCATATAGAGCGTCACAACGGAGTAGCCATTGCTCAGCAGTTTGCCGACGAGCCGTTGTAGTCCCATGGAGGACGGACCGAAGGTGCATGCGTGGCCTTGATGAACGATGACCAGACGCTTCGAGTCTCCGTTTGCTACAAAGTGATATCCAACCGCGCTTTGCCCGGCGGCCAGAGCGAAGGACAATTTCTCGACTTGCCGGAATTGAGAAAGGTCGGCGAGGCCCATCTCGCGAATGATCTGTTTCCGCTGCGGATCAGATTTCTTAAGGACACTCACTGCGGGAAAAGTATGAGGAAGATCCGCTTCACCCCAAATCTGCTCGCGCAGAGCCTTGCGAGCGCTTGCCACGGAGGTGATCGTGACGTCGTCATCCTTTTTGCCCGATTGTGCAACCGACGTGGCAGTGACGGTTGCGGCCATGCTCGCTATCGTCATTCGCAAGGATGGGACGAGCAGAATCGCAACAAAAATCACGTTGATGAACAGCCACAGCCACCGCCGGCGTTCTTTCATTCATTTACCTCTAGCGGAAAATGTAGCTGAATCCCCGCTAACCGGCCGCGGACGACAAAGCCGAAGCTTCCATGGTGCGGGGTTTTACACCTTTGATCACGAGCCACAGCATGAGCGCGATTTCCGCGAAAAGTGCCGGTTGCAACAGATTGAACAACTTGCTCTGATATTGCGGCCACATGACACCGGTTAAGCTGACCACGATATAGGCCGCCCCATTAACCAGGAGCCAGATGCCCAGGAATCGCGGCAGAAAGCGCGATTTGTACACGAGCAGCCCCAGCGGCAGGAGCCACACTCCCCAAAGCACCTCCGCCGCTGTAATCTGATGATCCCGCAGACGGAGAAACAGCATTGCAAAAGCATCGCGCTGCGGCGAATCAAACGCAGACAGGAAATCCGCCCCTCGCGCCACCATTAGAGCGCCAAGATCGCATGCCACGCCAACGAAGTAGAGAAGCGAGGGCATCACTCCACCGAAGATTACGACTTGAACGGAAAGATTTCGGTCAACGTTTACGAACAGCCGGTAAAAGGCCAACGTGAGAAAAATCAGCACCACCGCCGCCGCCAAGTCCACAACAATGCCCATACGAAAGAGCAACTGGTGCCCACTGATGTTGCCTACGGTGGCGCTCGCATTTCCATGAACAAAAAGTTTGCCTGGGATGTACAAGAGGCGTAGCGGTCCGGCGAGAACGAGAAGCAGATACCAGAGGCCGGCGACTCTGCCCGGGTTTCGAATCGAGATCATAGTTTCCTCCTGCGGAGTACGAGACGCTGGGAGTGTAGACCGAAATACACCTAAGGATTGACAGAATTGTAAGCGGTTCGCTCCAGGTAGAAGCCGAATCAGCACCACCTCACCGCGAGGAGACGCCTATGTACGTGAGCGAAAAACTTACGTCGGCGCTTCCACGCGTGAAGCTGTGCGTCGGCTCGAAGCACAACTGACCATCGACTTTCAAGCAAAAACGGCCTATTGAAAGGTTTTAATTAACGTAATTGCATCTGGCGCTCTCGCCCAACTTTGTGTACCATTTCCGCCAACTCACTTGTGGTTACGCGTGACGGTTTCGCTTCCGTTCACGGTCAAGGAGGTCAGATGAAAGCATCCGCTTCTTTTGTTCGCAAGAATTCCCTCTCATTCCTTGTTTTGCTCCTGGTCGCAATGTTCATGCTTGTGCCAGGCCTGGTGGGACAGGCTTATTTCGGAACTGTCAGCGGTGAAGTAAACGACGCCACGGGCGCCGTGATCGCTGGAGCTAAGGTTGTTCTGACTGATCAGCAGAAGGGCTTCAACTTCGAGGCCACCTCCGACGACAACGGTCGTTATTTGTTCCGCACGGTTCCGCCGGGAGTGTACTCCGTGTCAGCCGAATCGAAGGGTTTCAACCGGATCATTCAGAAGGATTTTCATCTCGACGTAAACCAGAACTTGACCGTGAACCTGACGATGAAAGTCGCCGGAACGGAGCAGAAGGTCGAAGTGTCGGCAGAAGCTTTGACCATCCAGACCGAAGATGCAGAGACAGGGCAGGTCGTCAATCGCCGCTTCATCAATAACCTGCCGCTGATCGATCGCAGCGTTGTGGCGCTGACATCGTTGGCCCCGGGCGTCACCGAAATGGACGAGCAGTGCAGCGCAGGCTGCACTGGTACAAATTTCGTTTCGAATGGCAGCCGCGGGTCAACCGCTGACATTCTGAGTGATGGCGCCTCGGTCACAAATTCTGAGCCCAATGGCGGCATCACTTCGGCCACATATCTTCCATCTCCCGAAGCAGTAGAGGAATTCAAAGTCGAGCAGACGAACTTCAGCGCGGAGTACGGATTTTCCGGCGCTTCGGTGGTCAATATGATCACGCGTTCGGGAACGAACAATTTTCATGGAAGCGTCTATGATTTCTTTCGAAATTCCGGTCTGGATGCGAACGACTGGTTCTCCAATCGTAACGGCGATCCCATTCCCCCATTGCACCGTAACAATTACGGCGTAGCTGTCGGCGGTCCGATCATCAAGAACCACACGTTTTTCTTCTTCAACTATGACGGACTGCGAGAAACAGGCTTAAGTACGGCTAACGCGGCGGTTCCCACGGACCTTATGCGGACGGGAGATTTCGGCGAAGTGTGTGCGGCCCAGGGCGGAGCGTTCGACAACACGGGCCTGTGCAGCGTGCCCGCCGGTCAAATCTGGGATCCGTATTCCGGCACTTTTAACTCCCAAGCCGGCGGAGCTATCCGCAACGCTTTTATTCCCTTTAATAACATTGCCACATATGTGAGCCCGGGTAGTCCCAATTTGCCAGCAAATCTTGAGCCGGCTCCTGGCGTTCCGGGAAATCTGATTGATCCGGTCGCGCAGAAGATGATGGGCCTCTTCCCGGAACCCAATGTCTCGGGCGGGGACATCTACAACAACTGGTTCGGTTCTGGTTCAAGCCGCAGTTACAACGACCAGTTCGATATCAAGATCGATCATCGCTTCAGCCAGAACAATTTATTGTCTGGGAAATTTTCCTATCAGTACAATCACGGCGCGAATCTTGACTGCTTCAAGAACTTCGCTGATCCATGCTCGGGAGGTCCCGGTTGGTCAAATGCACACTTGTTTGCGATTAACGACAGTCACACGTTCAGTCCGACACTCCTGTTGAACGTTACGCTTGGATTTACGCGCGGGGTGTGGCACATCGACTCCTACAATCCACATGGAGAAGACGATCCGTTGGGCGCGCTGGGATTCCCCTCCTACTTGCAGAGCAACGGATTCGCGGGCGTTCCTGCAACCTTCATCGATGTTTACCCGTCCGCCGGCTATGCCAACATCGGCACCGATCCGTACGGAAATTATCGGCTGGGTCAAGATACGGGACAACTTTCGGTTACGCTCGACAAGGTGCACAGTCAGCACGACATCAAGTTTGGATTCGACGGACGCATTCACCAAATCAACTACATTCAGACCAACGCTCCAAATGGGTTCTTCAGCTTCAATGCTGATGGCTCGTATGCCTGCCCTTCGGGAGTAGACGATTGCGGTGGCGATCCGATGGCCAGTTTCCTGATGGGTCAGCTAACGCAAGGTGACGCCGGTAATGGCGGCGGCTCGTATTACGAAATCCAGTTCCGCCCAGCCACCACAAACTACCAATATGGCTTTTTCGGACAGGACAACTGGAAGGTCAACCAGAAGCTGACCTTGAACCTGGGACTTCGGTATGACGTTACGTTGCCCCGCACGGACCGATACAACCGGCAGAACTGGTTTGATCCCACAGTCGGGAGTCCGCTAAACGGCGGCAGTATTTCGTACACGAATCCCGTTACCGGACAACCGGTCACGACCAACCTGCAGGGAGGAGAGGTGTTTGCTTCTTCAAACCAGCGCACGAACTACGCGACCGACTGGAGCGACATTCAGCCGCGGTTCGGTTTCGCCTATCAGTTTGCCCCGAAGATGGTGGTTCGTGGAGGCTACGGCATCTACTATGGACAATCGCGGTCGGGCGTTACCGGTGTTGTTCCTTACGGGAGCCAAGGTTTCAATCAGTTCACGAGCGTGATCACCACGTATCAAAACGATGGCGCTACTCCCTACCTGCACCTGAGCAATCCTTTCCCGAATGGATTGATCCAGCCTGCAGGTAGTTCGCTTGGTCTGATGAACGATGTGGGCTTCGACGCCAATGGCCCGCTACGCACCGCAGGCGCGAACAAGACGCCCTACGAGCAGAGTTGGAGCTTTGGAATAGAGCGCGAACTGCCGAGCAATATTTTGATCAACCTGGAATACATCGGCAAAAAAGGGACCCACTTGCCTTTCAGCGGCTCCGTCTCGCGCAATTATTTGGGCCCATGGGTGGAGAATCTGCCGATTTCCGATCCCAACGCAACCAGCGACTGCCAGACGTTAACAGTGACTTGCCTGAACAGCCTTGATTGGGGCCCTAATCCTTTCGCCGGGATCATTACTGACCCGAACAGCAGCCTCTCAGGACCAAACATTCCGTACTATCAGATGCTGCTTCCGTACCCGCAGTTTACGGGAGTAAGCACGGAACCTCAGCTCATCGCGAATTCCACATATCATGCGCTGCAAGTGGTTGGCGAGAAGCGGTACTCGAACGGCTTGCAGTTCCTGGCGAGCTTCACCTGGTCTAAGTCGATCGACAACTCCTCCCAAGCTGACGACAATGTAACCTGGCTTGGCAGTTTCTCGAGTTTGCAGGATCCAAACAAGCCGTGGCTGGAACGGAGCTTGTCAACGTTCGACATCCCCTATGTAATTCAGTTCAGTTACAGCTACGATCTGCCGTTTGGTCATGGGCGAGCATTTCTGGGGAACATGCCGGGATGGGCGAACGCAATCCTGGGTGGTTGGACGACGAACGGCATCTGGCGCATCGCAGATGGGCGTCCGTTGGCTTTCAGCGTGTCAGATGGAAATCCACTACCCACGTATGGCGGGCAGCGGCCAAACATCGTCGGCACGCCAAGACGCAACAATGGACCGGACTGGGTGGACCACTACTTTGCAGATGACAGCGTCTTCCAGCGTCCGGATGA
>DATBIE010000218.1:0-5844 GCA_036557105.1 Terriglobales bacterium | reverse complement strand
TGTTCGAGTTCGTGAAGCACAATGGGTACGATCCTGAAAAGATTTCCGGCTTCGCTTTCGGCATGGGCGTCGATCGGATTGCGATGCTGAAGTATGGACTAGACGATTTGCAGTTGTTCTTTCAGGGAGATGTGAGGTTCTTGGAGCAGTTTGTTTGAAGCCGTCAGCATTCAGCCGTCAGCCATCAGTTTTAGGCTGAAAGCTGAAAGCTGATGGCTGATAGCTAAGAATGAAGCTCTCAGCACAATGGATTCGCGACTTCGTTGACGTTCCGGTAGACGAACGACGGCTCGCCGACGATTTGACTTCGATAGGTATTGCCGTCGAAGGAATTTCCGGCGAAGGCGCGAACACCATCTTTGAGATGGAAATTGGGACAAATCGTCCCGATGCGATGAATCATTACGGAGTGGCGCGGGAGGCCGCGGCTTTCTATGGCACTGAACTGAGGCCCATAGAAGGCTCGTCGAGGAGTTCTAGAGATAGCTCCGGCAACTTCCAGATCGACATCGACGATGCTGCCGGTTGCGCCCGTTATACCGCGCAGATCGTTCGCGGAGTAGAAATAAAATCTTCGCCAGAGAAGATCGCTAGCCGCCTCGCTCTCGTTGATCAGCGCGCGATCAACAACGCCGCGGACGCTTCGAACTACACGCTGTGGGAAATGGGACACCCGACGCACGCCTTCGATCTCGATCTTCTCGAAGGCGGGAAGATCATTGTGCGCAAAGCACGAGCGGGTGAAACGCTCAAAACGCTCGACGGCGTAGACCGCAAGCTTTCGCCGGAAGACCTGATCATCGCCGACGCAAAAAAACCCGTAGCCCTCGCCGGAGTCATGGGCGGCTACGATACGATGATCACCGAGAAGACGGGGAATATTCTCATCGAATCCGCGTGGTTCGATCCCGCTGCCGTCCGCAAGACAGCCAAGCGTCACGGGCTGCACACGGACGCATCCCACAGGTTCGAGCGCGGTGCAGATTATGGCGCGACTTCGCTTGCATGTTCATCGGTTTCACAGCGAATCATCGAATCCGGCGGCGGCGAACTGGAGGGCGGTCAGATCGATGCTATCGCCCGGGAGCTCGTGCAGGCTCCGGTCGTTCTGCGAATATCCCAAGTGCACCGCATTCTTGGCAGCAAACTCGAAACCCACAAAGTTGTCGCCATTCTCAAGCGGCTTGGCTTCGAACTCGTTCCTGAGCCCGGCTCCGAACCCCAATTCTCGGTTGTTATTCCGACGTGGCGACTCGATATAGAACGCGAGATAGACGTCATTGAAGAAATCGCGCGCCTTCATGGATATGACAAATTTCCGAACACCTTGCCCGCGTTTGCCGGCGCCGTTGTTGAAGGTCCGCAAGCGACGAAACAGGCAAGAGTGCGCGGTTCCCTGCTCTCGCTCGGCTATAACGAAGCAGTTTCATTGACGTTCATTTCGCATCAGGATGCTGAGACATTCTCTTCGACTCCCGTCATCGAACTCGAAAACCCGCTCAGCGAAGAAGCGTCGCTGATGCGCAGTTCGCTTGTCCCCGGAATGTTGAACATGCTCGCGTACAACCTGAACCGCGGAACCGAGAACGTGCGCCTGTTCGAAATCGGCGACATTTACGAAGCTTCAGGCGCGGGCACGACGGAACTTCGCCGCATCTGCATCGGCGCGACGGCGTCTGCGATAAAGCATGATGTTCCCGCTGGGGATGTATTGGACAGGAGCAAATCGGACTCCGAGGTCGACATTTTTCGGCTGTTCAAGGGCGACCTCGACACGCTGCTCGCGCAATTCGAGCGCAAATCGCTGACGTTCGATTCCCAAACCGCCGACTACTACGAGTCACGCCGTTCTGCACGGGCCCTGATCGACGGTGAACCGGTGGCGCAGTTCGGTGTACTCCAACCCGAAGCTGCTACCGCCCGCAAGCTACGCCAGGAAGTTTTCATCGCGGAGATTTTTGCCGACCGGCTGTACTCACGACCACTGCGCGAGATTCGGTATCGGCCGCTGCCGAAATTCCCTGCGGTTGAACGCGATTTCTCATTTCTTTTTGCAGACGAAATCACCTTCGGCAAGATCGAGGCTGCCGTTGATGCCCTGCGGCTCGACGACCTGCGGAGCTTTGATCCAGCCGAGATTTTCCGGGGGGGCTCGGTTCCTGCCGGAAAGTACTCGATCCTGCTGCGCGCTAAATTTCAGTCATTCGAACGCACTCTGCGCGAAGAAGAAGTGAACGACTGGTCGGCGAAGGTTGTGGCCGCATTGACCAAACTTGGCGGCACGCAACGGGCGTAATCAAAATCAATCCCGGCGTAAAATATCTTTCATCCATGCCCGACTCCATCAAACTGATCGAATGCCCCCGCGATGCGTGGCAAGGACTGCAGTCTCAAGTTCCGACTGACCTTAAAGCGAATTACCTGAATGCGCTGATCAGTGCTGGATTCAAGCACATCGACGCTGTCTCATTTGTTTCTCCGAATGCCGTTCCGCAGATGGCCGACTCCGAAGCCGTGCTCAAGGAACTCGATCCGCCTGACGACGTCGAAATCATCGGCATCGTTGTCAATGAAAAAGGCGCACAGCGGGCCATCAACACTCAAGCGGTAAGCACGCTGGGATTTCCGTATTCTGTTTCACCAACTTTTTTGCGGAATAACCAGCGGCAAACGCCAGAAGAGTCGCTCGATGAGTTAGAGAAAATCCAGAACAAAGCCGACGATGCCGGGCTCAACGTGGTCGTTTACATTTCCATGGCGTTCGGCAATCCGTATAGCGATCCATGGAGCTCTGACGAAGTGGTGAACGCCGTGGACATGCTGGAATCGAGCGGTATCAAAATGATTTCCCTAGCCGATACAGTCGGACTCGCCTCGGCGGAGCAAATCAAGACCCTGGTTTCTGCGGTGATGGAAAAATATAACTATCTGGAAATCGGAGTTCATCTTCACAGCCGGCCCGAACTGGCGGAAGAAAAAATTCTCGCCGCGTATGACGCCGGTTGCCGACGGTTTGATTCCGCGATCGGTGGACTCGGCGGATGCCCATTCGCGCAGGATGCGCTTGTCGGAAACATCCCAACTGAACGCGTTCTCGAAGCATTGCAAAAGCGCGATGCCGACCTACCGAAGCTGAAATCACTGGATGCGCTGCTGCGGGCCTCTGCCGAGATCGGCGCCCGATATACGCAATCCCACGCCGCGGACTAGATAACTTCCCTATTCTGTGCGAATTTCTCTGTGTAAGTCTGTGCCCTCTGTGGTTCAAGTTTCTAAAAAACCTTCACCACAGAAGACACCGAGTTTCACAGAGAAGATCTCACAGAGGCTTGAATCCCGCCCTTTGCATTCCTCGCTGCGCCTCGGGATTTTCCATAAAAACCTTCCACACATAGCCGCTGCGCGCGTTTTCGGCCATGACCATGGTGATCCCAACATCGATTCCCACGACATCCGTGTCGAACCAGTTCTTTAATGGATTGAGTGCATCCACAAATCCATAGCAGGTCCAGGCCTGCGGATAGTTATGACGAATGGTTCGGAGCACCTGCATTGTTTCGCTCGGAAGAAAAGGCAATGATCCACCCGCCGCATGCGGCGCCACCGTGCCGTCGATTGGACCAACCGCGGGAGGCCCGCCCCAAATCACGTACCCACGCTCTGAATCCGATGCCGTAATTCCCCAGAAGTTCGCGTTGTAATCCGGAAATTGCCTGCGCAGTTCAATGCAAAACCGGCGATGGACCTGCGTCGCGACCACTGAATTCTGGAAGTAGTCGGTGTACTTGTCGCGTTTGCCGCGAAAATCGAACCAGGCTTGCGAGTACTGGTGAACGAACAGTGGCGCAAAAGAACCGATGTAACGCATACCTTCATAGTCAAAAGGAATGCGTTTCCACGCGTCCCACGCCTCTGCCTTCAAAGGATAGGTGGGCGAACCCAGGCCAAGCAGGTACATCATCATCATCTCGTTGTAGTAATCCCAGCGATATGGGAGAAAGCCGACTTCCGGGAGCCAGCCATGAGAAAGAAGCGAAGTGTCTTCCGAGAGCCATGTCCACTCAACGCGATTGCTGATCGCGTGCGCAAGCAGCGTGATATCGGTATCACGAAAGTGCATGCGACATGTGAGCAGTCCGCAAAGCAGAATCGCGGTGTCGATCGACGAAACTTCCGAGTCCCAGACGCGCTCGCCGGTATTGATGTTCGCGAAATGATAAAAAAATCCGCGATGCTGCTCGACTTTGTCGTGCAGAAATCTGAGGGTCGTCAGTACGCGATTTCTAGCTTCGGACCGTGAAATATAGCCGCGCATATCTCCAATACACAAAGCAGTCAGGCCGAACCCCGTGGCAGCGATGCTGGCGACAACGGAATTGTCGGTGCTTACCTTGTGCGTGTTGCAACGGTCTTTGACAAGGCCGGTATCAGGGCTGGCCTGTTCCCAGAAGAAACAGCAACCGAGACGTTCCACGTCATCGAGAAGCTGCTCGTCCTGGGATGAAAATGGCGAAGTTCGCGGAGAGAAGGGCGAGGGCGATTTTGTGCTCGCACGTGACTGAGCAAGCGAAGGCAACACCTGGCAGACAGGAGCAAGCGCCACCGCGCGTCCTATATTTTTCAGAATCTGTCGTCGTGAAAAACAAGCACGCTTTTCCACCGAACGATGTTAAATGATTTTCCCTGCATCACAGATGTCCGGAAGTATTCAAGTGGACCTCGCCGAGCGGTGCTCCGGCGTAATATTTGTACGGTGAGATGAGAAGACGAAGCCGAGTAGCGCTGATACTTGTCCTGATCGCTGTGGGCATCGCTGCAGGCGCCTGGCTGACCCGCTACGTGAAAAGTCGCAGAGTCATACTCCACGGAGCTGTCATTACCGCGAACGCCGACCCGCGAAAGCAGCAGCCTATCCCCGGAGTGGAGATCACAGCGACTGATGGTATTGCTACCGTCACCACGACTTCCGACTCTTCTGGATCCTTCACAATCGTTCTGCGCAAGCGCGTTATTCGTGGTCCCATTGTCCGGTTGACTTTCCGCCATATGGATTATGAACCACTGGATATGACGGTGCTGGCTTCCGACAACCTCTATGTCGCGAAAATGGGCCGAGTCATTCCGCAGAGGCCTCTCGAGGAAAGCCTGGCTACGGAAACGATCTCGACCAATCTGACCGTGCGCTACTCGATCAAGACCGCAACCGTCGTAAATGTCGGAAGTAAAGTACAGTCATTCGAAGTCCAAAATAAAGGTAACCAGCCGTGCAACGAACGGCCTCCATGTTCTCCCAATGGAAAGTGGAAAGCTGCCGAACGGGCGATCACACTTGATGCCGGCGCCGGAAATCAATTTCGGAATCTTCGTGCTTCCTGCATCGCCGGTCCATGCCCGTTTACGAAGATCGATCCCTCTGACCTCGATGAGGCCGGCCAGACCGTAACCATACATGCAACGGTATGGTCTGATACGGCAACGTTTCTGGTTGAAGCCGAAGTTGCGCATCCGACGATCAGTGATCTGGTGCGTAATTCGTACCCGGTGATCTTCGGGGATGCGCTGAACTTCACCTTACCGCCGATTGCGGAGGGCGTGAGCATACAAGCCGATGTGAACGGTGAGAGTATCGTTTTTCCTCTCGGCCCAGCTTTGCTTTTGAGTTGGGCCGATTGCAATGCTCGTTCTAATGCGGACCAGACCCGCGTGTACCGCTGTACCCTGAAACCCGGATATCGCTGGACTCACACCGCTCGGTAATTCCGTTTCTTACTTTTCATAGGTTAAGACAATTCCACTGTAGAAAAGAGGAAACAACCCTGTAGAGCTGCGGCACATCTCTGTCTG
>DATBIE010000217.1:0-28551 GCA_036557105.1 Terriglobales bacterium | reverse complement strand
GGGTACTTTTATGAGGGAACCGGTCGAAAAGGGCTTTCGTCGCTCCGGCAGGTTCAAGTTGAGACAGGCCAGGTTGTTCGACAAGTAAATCTCGCCCCGGACCTATTTGGAGAAGGCATTACCATTTATCAAAACCAAATTATCCAACTTACATGGCAGGCGCACGTTGGTTTTGTATATAGCCTGGATGATTTCCGTCTTCTTCGCAAATTCTCTTATCCGGGAGAAGGTTGGGGCATAGCCGCCGATGCTGACGAGCTTTTTATCAGCGACGGAACTCCGGATATACGCGTTCTCGACCCTAACACCTTGGCGCAAAAGCGAATTTTGCACGTCCAAGATGGCACATCGCCAGTTTCGCAATTGAACGAATTGGAGTTTGTGGAGGGAGAGATATTTGCCAACGTTTGGCACACGAATCGAATTGCCCGGATCTCACCGAAAACTGGTGAGGTAGTGGGGTGGATTGATCTCACAGGGATTCTGAGCCCCGTGTATTCACTTGATCCGGAGGCGGTTTTGAATGGCATTGCCTATGATCGAAAGGGGAAGCGTCTTTTTGTCACTGGCAAACTTTGGCCGACGATTTTTCAAATTCGGTTGATATCTAAGAAATCGCGACTTCGGGACTGAGGCGCCGTGCAGTACAATCTCCCGCATGATTCCCCAGGATCTGCTTGACATTCTCGTCTGTCCTGTCTGCAAGAAGCCGCTCACTGTACAAGGGAATGGCGAAAGCCTGAAATGCATGGAATGCCGGCGAGTTTATCCGGTACGCGATGACATCCCGATTTTGCTTGTGGACGAAGCCAAGATCGACGCCGCCTGATTTCCGCGAAGTTGTGATCACCCTGAAACGCTGCGGCCCAAGGCAGCACAATCCTGATGTGCGGCTGAATTTCCCCTCCCGGGCGGGCGGTCTCAAAACTGGACAGATTACTTACTAGCCTGACATTTTGTGTCACTCGAGAGACGTTACCTTCCTCACTCTTTGACAGGCGCTTACCGACGGGATCGCAACTACGCTGAGGATGAAGGGTTTAAGTAATGTAGGTTTATCCGGTGGAATGTACAGTAAACGCCGGTGGTTCGGCAGGTGAATTGCATGCAACAAAACTGATTGCCGCTGAGTCTAATGGTTAGAAGCAGTCAGGGTCGGAGGGTGATATGAGAGAAAGGTTTTCGGCAACGGAGTTAGCGGCTCTGCGAAACGACCTGCTGCAGGGTGGATTGGCCGATTCGCGTGAGGCAGCGGAACTGGTGCAAATCTTCATGATGGGCCGGGGCTACGGGGTGTCGCCTCAGGCCGCCCGGGACGCGGTGAGCCGGGTGGAGATGGCAGGATGCGCGCTGCCGGTTTTGCAGAAGGAACTGGAAGGGCTGGCGCTGGTTCAATAGTCCGGCGCCGCTCCGGTTCCCGTTTTCTGTAGTAAACGAATTTTGGTATCCGCGGGGACAAAGACGTAACCAGTCGCTCCCCACTGATGAATGACAAGGAAGCAGCCGGGCAAACCAGCCCGGCGTTCTTGTTTTTGGGGAGTTCAGGTACTTCAATGACCGGCCGGTGGTCGGTGACTAGGGCGACAAGTTGCGCGACTTCACTCAGATCGCCGAGTCGATCCCCGGTGAAAGCCTTTGAGCCAGCCGGGTTCGCGAACATACTCGTCGTTGAACTTGCGCAGACGCGCGGCCATAACTCCCGGACGGCCAATGTATCCGACCACCCGCCGCGGGTCCGCGCGATCGACTACAGGCAGACGTCCTATGTTGTAGCGGAGCATTTTTTCTGACGCTTCGTGCAGAGTCTCGTCGGGATGAGTGACGACTACGTTCTGCTTTCCAGCCTCAACCACCGTCATAGCTCCAGTGGGATCCTGGTCTAATGCACGTAATACATCCCCACGAGTGATGATTCCCGCCAGTTTGCCTTCTCCGTCCAGAATCACCATTCCCTGGTGACGGCTGACCCCCGGTTCGCCGCGTGCAATACGATCGGCGAGGTCTCTGAGCTTGAAGTCAGCGGTAATGCTGGGTACCTCCGTGTCCATGGTCTCAGAGACGTAGGTGGAGTGCAGAACATCAGCCTCGTAATCCTGCTGAATTCGAAGCCCCCGGCGAGCCAGTTTCTCCGTCATTATCGACGCGCGTGGCATGAGGAGCATGGCAATTCCGTCGGCGATAACGCTTACCAACATGAGTGGGAGCACGGAATTGTAATCGCGAGTGATTTCAAATGCGAAAATGATGAACGAAAATGTCGCACGAGAGGCCGCGCCAAAGACCGCCCCCATCGCCACCAGAGCAAACGCGCCGGCTGAAAGATGCGCAGAGGGGAAAATCCGGTTGAGCACCATCGCGAATGCGCCACCCATGGCCGCGCCCGACATGAACATGGGAGCCAGTAACCCCCCGGAAGTTCCCGATCCGAGCGAAATGACCAGCGCCACGGCTTTGGCGAGCATGACAATAATCAGAAGCTTCAACGCCAGGCTGCCATTCAAAATGTCGCCAATCGTGTCGTAGCCTACTCCGAGCACGCGGGGCACGAAGTACGCGATGATTCCTAGCCCGAGCGCGCCAATTGCCGGCCACCACAGTTCATCGAAAGGCAACTTCTCAAAGAGATCTTCCGTGAAGTAAAGCAGGCGCGTAAACCCTACGGCCGCCAGACCGCAGACACCACCGAGCAACAAATAAAACGGAAGAGCCCGAGGAACACCGAAATCCATGGCAGCTACGCGGAACATCGCCCCGGCCCCCAACATCTGCATATGAACAGCCGCTGCGAGGGTGCTTGCGATCACCAGGGGAATGAAAGAGCGTGCCTTGAACTCAAACAGCAGCAGTTCGATCGCGATTATGACCCCAGCAATAGGAGTGTTGAAAGTTGCCGACATTCCCGCCGCGGCCCCACAGGCAAGCAATACTTTTCGCTCAGTCGCCGTGGTGTGCAGCAACTGGCCGACCAGCGATCCAAAAGCTCCCCCCGTTTGAATGATTGGACCTTCGGCGCCGAACGGGCCACCAGTACCGATAGCGATCGCTGCCGAAATCGGTTTCAAGATCGCAACCCTCGGCTGAATGCGGCTGCGATTGACCAGTACCGCTTCCATCGCTTCGGGAATTCCATGGCCTTTGATCTTCGAGCTGCCATACTTGGCCATGACGCCGACAATCAGTCCTCCGATGACCGGAATCGGTATGACCCACCATCCGAGGTGGTTGTACCGTGCACTAACGAATGCCGAGCTGATGTGGCCGTAAAAGGCAAGATTCGTAAAAAATCCGATCAGCTTATAAAGAAGGTAAGCAATAAAGCCAGCGGCCAAGCCCACGGCGCCGGCCAAAAACGAAATTAATACCAGCCGGAACTGCGCCGGCTCCAGCAGACGTTCGGGCGCTGCCGTATTAATGCCGGTGACGGATAAGCGGGTCTTTTCCTTTTCACCGGGTTTTCCGGTGATCTCAACTGGTGGAACTTTGTTTTCGGGCATAAGTGGATTTAACTTTTTCTTCGAGCTGAGTCGCGGTGTCTTCTGCCGTTCTGCAGCACACGCCGCAAGGTTTCAATCAGGTCCGGTCCCTTCGAGAACAGCTCTGATCGATGATGCAACACAAGTTCGCGCAGAACCCTCTCCCCCGCAGGGGTTAGGTACACCATTACTTCGCGACGGTCCTTTGTGCCACGCTGGCGTCTGACGTACCCGCTAAGTTCCAGGCGATCTACGAGTTCAACCGCACTGTGGTGCTGGATTTGAAGCTGTTCGGCTAGTTCGCCAATACGTGGCCTCGTATCTGGCGGTAGTCCCTTCAGGGACAATAGAAGTTGGTACTGCCGCGGTTCCAGTTCGGAGTCCCGCACAGCAGTGTCGCTGAAACGCAAATACCGGCGAATTTGGTGCCGGAATTCCGCTAAATCTTGGTAGTCTTCCAGGGCCAGGCTCTTCTTCATGCAGAAATATATCGTTTGGCGGCTATTCTTGTATCGTAGCACGATATTCCGTGATTCGAGAAACCTGACTGGAATCTGGTAGTGCTCGCCGTTTAGAATCCATATTCCTTTTTCAATCCGGATTTGAGGAGATCGCATTGATTTCACGCTACACGCGGCCCGAGATGGGCCGTATATGGAATGAAGAGAACCGCTTTCGTGCCTGGCTGAAAGTTGAGATCGCCGCCAGTGAAACGCTTGCCGAAGCCGGAGTCGTGCCGCGTCAGGCGGCGAAAGCCATTCGTGAGCTTGCTGACTTCCGGCTGGAGCGTATCCGCGAAATCGAAGCCGAAGTCCGGCATGATGTGATCGCCTTTACTACTGCCGTCGCGGAATTCGTTGGTCCCGAATCGCGATGGTTTCACTATGGTCTGACATCGAATGATGTGGTCGACACCGCGCAGGCGCTGCTGATCAAAGAAGCTTCTGCAATCATTGTTGCCGATCTCCGGGAACTGGCGGCCGTACTCGAACGCCGTGCCTGGGAATTCAAAGACACACCCATGATCGGTCGCACCCACGGTGTTCATGCTGAGCCAATCACCTTCGGTTTCAAACTGGCGAACTGGTATTCGGAAACGCAACGCAACATCGAACGCTTCGAGCGTGCCGCGGAGGAAATGCGTGTGGGCAAATTCTCCGGTGCCGTAGGAACGTTTGCCCATCTCAGCCCGGATCTGGAAGAGAAGATGTGCGCTCGGTTGGGAATTAGAGCGGCAGCCATTTCTTCTCAGGTTATTCAGCGCGATCGCCACGCGAACTATCTGGCGACCCTTGCCGTCATCGCTTGCACTCTGGACAAGATTGCGACTGAAATTCGCCATTTACAACGGACCGAGGTGCGGGAGGTGGAAGAATTCTTCAGCGAAAAGCAAAAAGGATCCTCAGCGATGCCCCACAAACGGAATCCAGTCACATGCGAGCAGATCAGCGGTCTGGCGCGGGTGGTCCGTTCCAATGCACAAGCTGGTTTTGAGAACGTCGCTCTGTGGCATGAACGCGATATCTCCCATTCCTCGGTCGAGCGGGTCATCCTGCCGGATTCAACCACGCTGGTCGACTACACGCTGAGCAAGACCACGAACCTGCTGAATACGATGTTCGTATATCCAGAGAGGATGAAAGCCAACCTCGAGAGCACTGGAGGCTTGGTGTTCAGTGGACAGCTTCTGCTTGAACTGGTGGAGCACGGCATCTCGCGCGAAGACGCCTATCGCCTGGTGCAGGGCCACGCCATGCGCGCCTGGAAAGAAGGACTCAACTTTCGCGAACTGATCTCGAATGATCCGCATATCACTCACCAGGTTCCTGAGCGGGTAATCCAGCGGGCATTCGATCTCAAGCGTCAACTGCGCAATATAGATGCGATATTCGGCCGAGTATTTAATGGCATGGCGAGTCAAAAAAGGCGACCGACAGGAAGCATTGGCAAAAACAATACCGGAAAATCCCGATCCTCGCGAAGGAATACCCCCAAGCGGGCAGCCCCGCGCACCATTCCATCCTCTCACTAAAGATTGAGAGAGGATGGTCGGATGTTCACGCTTGCCGCTAGCCGGGTTGTACTCATTGTTGTCTTAACCACCGGACTCTCTGCCCAGCAGGGAGCCTCGCCTTCCAATGGCACAACTCAGCAATTAAAAGCTAAGAGTCCAGAGAAAAAGACATCCCAGTACCGGGAGGACGCATGGAAAGTTCTGTGGATGGGACTTCGCCACGCCAAGCCGAGCAACCGCAGGGATGCCGTCAAGGCTCTCTCTTTACTTCCGGGAGATCGCACCGCAATAAGGGAAGCAGTGACTGCCCTCTCCGATCCTGATGACAAGGTACGAACAGCCGCCGCGGTGACGCTGGGGCAACTAAACGCCAAGAGCGCCATACCGGCCCTGAAAGATGCACTCTCCGATGACGACGTCAGGGTCATGCTGGCCGCCGCTCATTCGCTCTACGTGCTCAAAGACCCAAGCGCCTACGACATTTATTACGCCATCCTGATGGGCGACAAGAAAGCCAGCAACAGCCCCCTCCAGGAGCAGATTAACCGGTTAAAAGATCCAAAACAGCTCTTCGAGATAGGACTGCAGGAAGGATTGGGAGTCGTTCCATACGGAGGCATGGGGTACGAAGCATATAAAGAGTTGTTGAAGCACGACAATGCACCCGTGCGAGCCGCGGCTGCGCGCATTTTGGCCCTCGACCCGGATTCCATAACAGAAGATGCCCTCGTGCAGACGGCTCTGGCAGACAAGAACACGATTGTGCGCGAGGCGGCGCTGGATGCCCTGGCGCAGAGAGGAGACCCGCGCTGCATCGAACGGCTCCAGATGAATCTTCACGACGAAAAATATGCGATACGCTACCGGACGGCAGCGGCTATCCTGGAACTGAGCCGCGCACATCGCAGGCGGCCATCTTCACGCTGACACGCCGTGATCAAAGCTTGTCCAGCGATGCGGCCCCACCTCCGGCCAGTACCAGGCAAATTGCCGCGGCCAATAATACGAGCGGAAACTCGAAGCCGCCGGGATTAAAGAATCCGTTCTTGGCGTGGACCAGGAGAATGGCCATAATCATATCGATCGCGAGCAGCGCGGCCGGAATTCGCGTTGCCAGCCCTGTAATAAGAAGAATGCCACCGACGAATTCCACAAGAGTTACGATTACGGCGAACACCACCGGAATCGGAATTCCCATATGGCCGAACATCCCGGCTACGCCGTGAAAGCCCATCTTGAAAAGCTTCATATACCCGTGCGCCAGAAAAATAATTCCCACCACAATCCGAAGCACTGCAAGTCCCAGGGACTGATGCTTCCCCATATGTTCTCCTTGATTTAAGAGGTAATGTTCGCCAGCACTTTTCAAAGAAGATGCCGGCATGACAGCGGAAGGTTCAAAAATCTCCCGGCACGAGTTGCGCCCGGAAATCATGCACACAATCCGCTGAAAGGAAATTACTTTGTCGCGAGCTGTTTTGCACGGATTCGGCCTGTTACTAATACGCCCATTTCGCTGGTCGAAATCGCGTCCTGCCCTTTGGGGGTAAGATCGCGTGTGCGATTACCTTGCGCCAGCACTTCACGCACTGCAGTTTCGATCGACGTGGCTTCGTTTTCCAGTCCGAAGGAATGCCGTAGCAGCATGGCCGCTGAGAGGATCGCGCCAAGCGGGTTCGCGATCCCCTGACCTGCAATATCCGGCGCAGAGCCGTGAATCGGCTCATACAATCCGATTTTGCCGCCGATGCTTGCAGATGGCAATAGCCCCAGCGATCCTACGACTGCGCCTGCCTGGTCGGAAAGAATGTCGCCGAACATGTTTTCGGTGAGAATGACATCGAATTGCGCAGGCCGCGCAACCAGCGCCATCGCAGCTGAGTCGACGTACATGTGCGAAAGCTGCACGTCGGAGAATTCTTTTCCCACGTGCGTCACAACATCACGCCAAAGACGGGAACAGTCGAGCACATTGGCCTTGTCGACGGAAGTCAGTTTCTTTCGGCGATGACGCGCCAATTCGAAAGCAATGCGGGCGATGCGCTCGATTTCGCTTTCGGAATACGCCATCTCATCCATTGCGCGACGGCTGCCGGGCACGCCTTTAGTCGAGCGGTCACCAAAATAAACCCCGCCCAGCAACTCGCGCACGATCAGCACGTCGGTCCCCGCGACTACGTCGGCGCGGAGAGGAGATAAGCTTTCCATTCCGCCAATGCATATCGCCGGCCGCAAATTCGCGAATACCCCAAGCTCTCTCCGCAACCGCAGTAAGCCTGCTTCGGGGCGCAGTTTCGCAGGAAAAGGATCAAATGCCGGTCCTCCCACTGCGCCGAGCAAAACTGCCGCCGAGTTCAGGCAAGCCTGGACTGTATCGGGCGGGAGCGGATCATTGCTGGCTGTAAGCGCGGTCCCGCCGATATTTTTTTGAGTGGTCTTCAGTTCATGCCCGAAGGTCTCCGCAACAGCCTGCAAAACGCGGACTGCTTCTTGAGTAACTTCAGGACCAATTCCATCTCCGGGAAGCGTGGTGACGTTGATGAGCATTGATTTCTATCCAGATTAGTCTCGAACCAAGATTGTACCGAACCCCCCTTGGGCCACGGTGACTCTCCCCGGGGTTGAAGGAGCGCGCACAGCTTCGGCGCCCAAAAACCTCGCAACGGTCCGACCGTTACATTTCCGGCCCGTCGAAAATCATGGACGAGTCACTACTTCCACGACCTCCAAGGCAATAGATTGTTGGCGTAACATCCAATATCACTCATTGAGTAATATTGACCGTTGTCGCCAATTAGGCCTGTTATGGAAGTATTGATTTCTCAGTGATACGTTGGTGGGCCGATGAAGGAACTCATGCGTAGTGATGTGCTGAATGTTCTGCTCTTATGCGTTCCATCAGTTGCAACGGCATTCGAGCCGTAGCTGTGTGAACGGAATAACTACATAAGACCTCGACCTTGTAGCGGCTATTCAATACCTGAACCATTTGCTCAACCTGAATTGTCGCCTCCCAGTTGCCCTGCCGGCACAATATGTCTACGCCTTCTCCACATAGAGCCACAGGAGCGTCCTGGTCGTCGGCGGCCCTTGAAGCAGCGACGATCAGATCACCCACTGTTGTTATGAATTGGGACTCGTCCGGCATTCCATCAATCATGAATGTGGACATCGCCTGAAGGGCATCTACTACTATCAACGATCCCCTTTTTAGGGCTGCCGACACGTCCAATCCTTCTCGCCGCAAGCTGAAGAAGAGGGAATTGCGGTGTGACTCGGTCACGATCACAATAGCTGCGCGTCTCTGTTTCAGAGCCTTCCCAATGAACTGAGTCAAATGATCGAGAAGGAAGCGTTCATCGGTGTAGAAAACAACTTCATGCACTTCATTGCTGAGCGGCGATTGCTGCGTTGGCGGCTTAACGGTCGATAACCTGGTGCTCTTAAACTTTCCCCCGCGAAGCACCGCGTCGACAGCATTCAGTAGCTCGGTTCCTACATCAATCTTCACTACGTAGCCCCATGCGCCTAGCTGAAACACGTGATCAACGATCTCGAGGTCGACTTCCTGAGTGACGAAAATAATCTTTGACCCGGGCGAAAGTTTGCGAATTTGCTTTGCAGCTTCAATGCCGCTGAGTTTGGGAATACCAATATCGAGAAGAATTAACTCAGGTTGCAGCTCTGCGGCTTTGCTCACAGCTGCCAAGCCATCCGAAACTTCGTAAGCGGTCTCTAGATCATGGTGCCGTAGCATAGAGACAATAATGCGCCGCCAGGACTCTGTATCCTCGACCACCAAAACCCGCGGTTTTCCCCTCATAATGGCCAAGCTTGCTGAGAATGCGCGTTCAGGGTATCAGGGGAATCATAGGGATACCTGTTGAAAACAAGAACTGCCGGAATGCGCCATGGCCTCCGACACGCATGCTATCAGTATTGACAGTTGCGCTGCCAGATGCGGACTGAGGCTGTGCGGTTACAGTTGCAACTTAACTGAGATGAAGCAGCCAAGCCGCCATAGAGCTTCTGTTGTGGAACACCGCCGCGAAAGGTCGCTTCCAAGACTCATCTGTTCCGCAACATCTTCAACGCAAGCCCTGTCGGGATCGTGGTCGAAAATCTTGATGGCCAGTCCCTTTTCGTGAATCCAGCTTTTTGCCCATTCGTGGGTTTCAATGAACAGGAATTGCGCAACAAACACTGCGTAGACTTTTCTCCTGCTGACGACGCTCAAAAAGACTGGACGCTTTTTCAGCAATTGAGCGCGGGCGCAATCAATCAGTATCAATTGGAGGAGCGTTATTCCGCAAAAACAGTTCTTTGGCTTGGGTGCGACCAGATCTATTCAAAATAAAATCGTACCGAAGCCCACTGTACTGGAGCAGGGTGTTACGCGTTCGCCAGGTATTTATCCCAGCTCTGCTCGCTACCACACTGACCGTTGACGGGTCCCCCGCAACAACCTAACATTCCTGCCCAGCTAAACCGAACCTCAATGATTCAGCAGTTGTCTCACTATCGAATCGTGGAGCAGATTGGCGCCGGGGGAATGGGTGTCGTCTATCGCGCACATGACGAATTGCTAGGTCGCGATGTAGCAATAAAAGTATTACCAGAAGGGACAATCGCTGATCCTGCAGTCCGCTCCCGGTTTCGTAAGGAAGCCCTGGCGCTAGCCAAACTTGACCATCCGAACATTGCGACAATCTTTGAATTTGCCAGCCAGGAACAGATCGACTTTCTGGTTACGGCTTACGTGCCCGGATTAACGCTCGACGCGAAGCTGGCCTCCCGCGCATTGCCGCAGACCGAAGTTGTGGACATCGGTATTCAATTGGTCAAGGGACTCGCAGCAGCACATGAAAAAGGGGTCGTTCACCGCGATCTGAAGCCCGGAAATCTTCGAATTACGCCTGATGGATTGCTGAAAATTCTGGACTTTGGCCTGGCGCAATTTGTTGAAGCCGATGCTGCGACCATCTCGGCGCTGACTCGTTCAACTGAATTCAGCGGAACGCTACCGTACATGTCGCCGGAACAGCTTGGGGCTAAGCCGGTAGACGCCAGAAGCGATATTTGGGCAACGGGAGCTGTGCTCTATGAGATGGCTACCGGCTCTCGTCCTTTTCGGGCAGAGCAACCTGCAGTTCTGATCAATGAAATCCTTAATAAGCCACCGAAACCTCCGCGTCTGATCAACCCTCAAATTTCTCAAGGGCTGGAAAACGTCATTTTGCAGGCTCTAATGAAGGAGCCCGCCGGACGGTATCAGACTGCGAATGAGCTCCGGGCTGACCTGGAGCGCGTGCAAACCGGTGCTGCTCCGGAAGCAAAATCCAGGAGGTCATTTTCCTGGTTTATCGCTGCCGGTGTGGCAGCCGTTCTCGTGGCGATTCTTGCGGGATTTTTGCTATGGCGGCGGAACAGTGAACATATTGCGAGGAAACGCCGTTCCGTCGCGGTCCTAGGGTTCAAGAATTTGAGCGGCAGCTCGTCCGATGCCTGGATATCGCCGGCACTCTCGGAGATGCTTACCACAGAGTTGGGCGCCGGAGGAAAACTGAGAACAATTCCAGGAGAAAACGTTGCCCGCATGAAAGCCGATCTCTCGTTGCCGGATAGCGACAGTCTGGCGAGTGATAGCCTGGCCAAAATTTACCGCGTTCTTGGCAGTGACGTCGTGGTCCTCGGCTCTTATCTCAATCTGAACGGCGAGATCCGGATCGATTTGCGCGTTCAGGAAGCATCGGGCGAACAACTCGCCACGGTATCCGATCAGGGCCCGCAGGCGCAGTTTTTCGAATTGGTCAAACGGGTGGGCGGAAAGCTGCGCCAGGAATGCGGCGCTGGTGAACTTTTGCAGCAGGACCTCGAGGCTACACGGGCACTGGAGCCTTCCGGCACAGAAGCGATTCGCCTGTATAGCACGGGTTTGGAAAAATTCCGGCGCTTTGATGCGCTTGGCGCGCGAGATTTGCTGGAACGCGCCATTGCCGCAGAGCCGAACTATGCCTTAGCGCATGCAGCACTGGCGTCTGTCTGGTCACAGCTTGGCTACGACGCAAAAGCGGCAGCGGAATCGAAGAGGGCATTGGACTTATCCCAGCAACTGCCGCGTGAGGACAAGCTCTCCATCGAGGCCGGCTATTACGAGAACAATCACAACTGGGACAGAGCGGTTGAAATTTACCGGTCGCTATGGACCTTTTTTCCCGATAATCTCGACTACGGGCTCCGGTTGGTCAGTGCGCAGATTGCCGCCGGTAGAGGACAGGACGCACTAGCAACTGCACGCGATTTGCATCAACTTCCAGCCCCGTCGCGTGACGATCCACGGATCGATCTGGCGGAAGGGAGGGCCGCAAGCGCCCTCTCCGATTTCAGGCATGAACTCGCAGCCATCGCGCGCGCCCGCGATAAAGCTAAGGGCGAGGGCTCACAGTTCATGATGGCGCAAGCGCTGATGGAAGATTGCTGGGCGAACCTCAATCTTGGAGAGCTCGAACAAGCGAAAGCCTCCGGAGAGCAGGCAAGAGGGATTCTTGCAGCCGCCGGGGACGGGCGTGGGGAGGCGCGCAGTCTGACCTGCATCGCGAATGTGCTCGCCGATCAAGGCAAATTGACCGAAGCTAAAAACATGCATCAGCAGGCGCTGGCGCTGGCTAAAAAAATTGGCGCGCAAAAAGATATTGCCGGAGCTTTGATCAATCTGGGAAATGTGACGGCTCAGGAGAACTTGACGGAATCCACGGCTAACTATCGTGAAGCAATCGCCGTGGCGACTGCCGTCGGTGACACGAGCGATGCGTTATCAGCGAGAAACAATATCGCTGCAAACTTGATTGTGGAAGGTCAACTTCAAGAAGCTACCGCGATGCTCCAAGGCGCATTACAAAACGCGCGTGATTTGGGCGACCAGTCAAGCGTAGTAATCGCGCAGGTCAATCTTGGGACCATTTCCGTGGCGCTGGGGAACTTTGCGGAATCACGAAAGTATCTCTCTGACGCACTGGCGCAATCAAGACAGTTGGATTTAAAAAGCAATGTAGCTGACGCCCTGGCCGGAATGGGTGATCTTGAGATGACGCAAGACAATCTCGATTCCGCGGAGAAGCATTATCGGGAAGCTCTTACCATTCGGACTCAGATCGGCGAGCAAGGTGGCATCGCGACAAGCCGATTTTCGTTGGCAAATTTGGCGCTTGAGAAAGGAGACGCGAACACGGCGGTTGACCTAGCGCGCCAGGCAATCGAAGAATTCCATAACGAACACAATCCGGATCAGGAGGCGATGACACGTGCCGTGTTGCTCCGGGCATTGCTGGCACGCGGAGAATTGGCGGCTGCCCAGAATGAGGAAGGAAACATTCGCCGGCTTCGCATACAAGATCAGTCGGGAGAAATTGCTGTCGAAATCGCCGAGGCGCGACTCACCGCGGCCAATGGCAGCCGGGAGAATGCAATTCGTCAGCTGAAAAAAGTGGGAGATCGCGCCAGGGACTTGCGCTTGCCGGCCAGCGAATACGAGGCGCGGCTTGCAAGGCTCGAATTAGAGACCAAAGGTCAAGCCCCGGCGGCGTACTCCGAGTTGGAGCGCCTGAAACAAGAAGCTCAGGCAAGGGGTTTCAGGTTGATTGCACACAAGGCCCAAACTTTGCTGAATTCTGTCCCACCCCTAAATAGAAAAAGCCAGCGCAACCGCGCTGGCTAGTGAGACTGCTTGGTTTAGTTGAATGAAATTTTCGGCACTGTGATCGGTGTTCCCGAGGTCTGTTGCACAACCACTTCAAACGTCAGTCCTGCTCCGGTGTAATCCGGCCCCTGTGGCACGGTGTTTGGCCCGATCACGTTAACCGTAAAGACGACCTTGGTGTTCTTTGCATTTACCGCCGTCGTGACCACAGGCAGCTGGTTCTCTGGCAGATTGGTACACAATTCGAGAGTATTTCCGGAATTCGGATCGAGGTTGTCGCAGACCTGAATGCCGTAAGTTGGATTGTTAACACTGACATTCGGATCTGTACCTGGCGTAAATCCAACCAGATTACTGATGGTGACGGTCAGGTTTCTCAGCCTCGTGGTCGGCTGAATCTGAAAGAGAAATTTGTATACCCCGCTCAGGCATGAACCCGAACGCTTCAGGCTATTCACATCGCCGAAATCGAACGTAACCCCATCCAGCGAACGGGAATCTGCTACGTCTTGATTGGGACAAATGATTTGAGTGGCAACTCCGAGATTGCCAGCGTCTCTTGAAGCGGCGGTGGTTGGTCCAAACAGGTTCATATTCGGTTGAGACGAGTTGGTGCCGTTTTGTGACGACTTTCGCACCGGCGCGGCGCCAAAGACGGCAGCCGATGCAAGCAGAAGTAACGCGAGAGCCAAACACGAACTGATTTTAAAATTCATTTTCTCTTCTCCTTGATTTCACAAGGGCCCCGCGTCAAAGAGCCTTTCGTCGACAGGCTGGCTGAAAAACGATAAGACTCCCAGACGTCCTTCACACCGCAGAATTATACGCACCGGTCTTGCGGTGAGTTAGCAATAAATGCCATATTGCTCAAGTTCCTTACTTCCATCTGCCCACAACCGCGCGTATGGCTTGGAAAACTACTTCTCGGCGAACAACAGGAACAACAAGCCAAGTGACGTACCCTGCCAACGCAAGAAAGGGTGCGGCAAACACGATCAGCAGTATCCAGCGGCTCGGCAAAGCAATGGATGCATAGCTAGATGAAACATTTTGCTGCTTTCTGCTCCGCCCCGGAACTCGCGTTGACTTGCTTTTTCAGGCAACGTAAGATTTCGGCCAAATGATTGGCCAGAGCGTCTCGCACTATCGCATTATTGAGAAGCTCGGCGGCGGCGGAATGGGCCTGGTTTACAAGGCCGAAGATACCCGTCTTCATCGCTTTGTTGCGATCAAGTTTCTTCCAACTGAACTCGCCCGCGATCCGCAGGCCCTTGCCCGTTTCCGTCGTGAGGCGCAATCCGCGTCGGCGCTGAATCACCCGAACATCTGCACAATTTACGACGTCGGCGAACATGATGGCGAAGCCTTCATCGTGATGGAGTTTCTCGATGGCGTGACTCTCAAGCACCAAATCGCCGGCCATCCGCTGGAAATCGACAGATTGGTGTCTCTCGCTATCGAAATAGCCGACGCACTTGACGCTGCGCACAGCGAGGGCATTGTGCATCGCGACATCAAGCCGGCGAACATCTTCGTTACCAGGCGCGGTCACGCAAAGATTCTGGATTTCGGATTGGCTAAGGTACGTTACGCCGAACGCGCGCACTTGTCCGCCGGTGTGTTGCAGGATGTGACCATCGGAGCGACAGAAAGCGATTTGACCAGCCCGGGAACGACAGTCGGCACGGTTGCCTATATGTCGCCCGAGCAGGTTCGCGCCAAGGACTTAGACTCGCGTACCGATCTGTTTTCGTTTGGCACCGTGCTTTACGAAATGGCGACGGGTGCGCTGCCGTTTCGTGGGGAAAGCTCAGGGCTGATCTTTGACGCCATCCTGAACCGCGCGCCGATTGCACCCATTCGCCTGAATCCCGACGTTCCAGTCGAACTGGAGCGCATTGTTAATAAGGCGCTGGAAAAAGACCGGAGTCTCCGTTACCAGAGCGCGGCAGAAATGCGCGCTGACCTGCTTCGCCTTAGGCGCGAGGCTGCGTCGTCAAGCAGCGGAAGTCTGGTTCCGGCGCGGCCAAGGCGTCACCGGCTAGCGATGTTGACCGTAGTGGCAGTGGCCATTTTGCTGCTGGCCGCAGGCGCTGCGATTTTTTGGCATCCGTCCCACCCACCCTCAATTGCTGATCCTTCGCAATGGGTGCAGCTCACAAACTTTGTCGACGAGAGCCTTGAGCCGGCGCTTTCGCCGGACGGGCGAATGCTGGCATTTCTCCGCGGATCAGGCAGGGCAGCCCAGCTTTATGTGAAGCTCCTCCCTGACGGAGAGCCCGTGCAACTTACCCACGAAGAAACTCTGAAAACAATGCCGGCGTTCTCCCCGGATGGGTCGCGCATTGCGTACGGGAGCGCCGGACACAACTGGGAGACCTGGGTTGAGCCGGTCTTGGGCGGGCCGCCTCAGCTTCTGCTCTCAAACGCTACTGGACTCACCTGGATTGATCCGCAACACGTGATGTTCAGCGAGATCAAGAGTGGTGTTCACCTCTCAGTCGTCACATCAACCGAAAGCCGCTCGGAACAGCGTGATGTGTACGTGCCGCCAAATCAGGACGATATGGCGCATGTTTCCTATCTCTCGCCAAATCACAAGTGGGTACTGGTGGTGGAAATGGAAGCAGATGGCAGGATGGGTCAATGCCGGTTGGCGCCTTTCTCAGGTAAGGAAGCTGTACGCCTGGTCGGCCCCGCGAAAGGCGGCTGCGACTATGCCGCGTGGTCGCCTGATGGCAAGTGGATGTACTTCAATTCGGATGCGGGCGGGCATGGCTATCACATCTGGTGCCAAGCTTTTCCTAGTGGAAAGCCTCAGCAGCTGACGGCTGGGCTGACTGAGGAAGACGGGCTGGCAATGGCGCCGGATGGACGCTCAATTGTTACTTCCGTGGGCACGCTCAATGGAAGTGTGTGGGTGCACGACCAGCATGGGGATCGGCAGATTTCTTCTGAAGGTTTTTGCTATCGCCCAAAATTGACCAACGATGGCCGGCAAGTGTTTTACCTGCGAGCTGAAAACGAATCCGGAGAGGAGACAGGGGGCGAGCTTTGGGTTGCGGACCTTACCAACGGGGAAAGCTCGAAGGTACTGCCCGGGATCGCAGTACTCACCTTCAGCGTCTCGCCAGATGGCAAGCGCGTCGTCTTCGACACGCTTGAGACGGGCGGCAAACATCGTCTGTGGCTGGCTTCGACGGAACATCGTTCCGCGCCACGCTCGATAGAATCCGGCGTCGAGGGCTCGTTCCCAATGTACTCGCGTTCGGGACGCATTTACTTTGTGTCACCGGACAAGCAACAGAATGTTGTGTATCGGGTCAACGAGGATGGGACCGGAGAACAGAAAGTTTCGGCGGGGCTTGACTACGTCACTGGAATCTCGCCTGACGAGCGTTTCATCGCTGAGCGGCGGAACGTTAATCCTGACAACAACTGGATGCAAGTTGATGCTGTGCCGACCTCCGGTGGCGCGCCGGTACCCCTGTGTTCGGGCTGGTGCGGCGTGGATTGGGCACGAGACGGCAAGGCGATGTACTTCTACTGGATGTCCTCGTGGTCAAATGTCCGGGCTTATGTCGTCCCAATCAGCGGGGGCGCGGACCTGCCGAATCTCCCGAAGACCGGATTTCAATCTGAAGACGAGCTGCGCGCATTGCACGTGCCCGAAATTGATGCGGCGGCATCTCCAGGGCCGAACCATCTTTCCTACTCGTTCAGCAAGCGGAGTTCGCATTGGAATCTGTATCGGCTGCCGCTGCGTTGAGATGAAGCTGCTGCTCGGATTTACTGTTCATCCGTTACCTTCCGTGACGTGTCACACGCCCCACAGATAATCCTCTTGCTCCGACAATTGGTCTGAGTTTGTGGCTGAGTTCAGGCCGACCATGCTGAAATCTGCGGGTGCGCCGACGGGGAACGGTTTGCGGGAAGCCTCTTCCGCTCCTGCTGCCGCTGCGGCCGCGTTTCCTGCTTCGGCTCGACGCGGCGGCATGCGAAGTCCTTCGCCCTGATGTTCGCGAATCAGTTCAAGCAAATGGTGATCGTGAACATTCTTGATCTGGTCCGCAAGCACGACAAAATGGCGGTAGATTTCATCCAGCTCACGCCGGTCAAAGTGATAGCCGAGTTGTTCGCAGCGAAGACTGAGGGCGTGGCGGCCAGAGTGCTTACCGAGCACAAGCTTTGAGTCGGGCACGCCGACCGACTGGGGCGTCATGATCTCATACGTCAGACGGTTCTTCAGCATCCCATCCTGGTGAATGCCGGCTTCGTGTGCAAACGCATTTCGACCAATTACCGCTTTGTTCGGCTGAACAGCGATGCCCGTAATCTCTTCCAGCATCTGGCTGGTTGGGTAAAGTTGTTCGCTCACGATTGCGGTCTGATATGGATAGCGATCGGCGCGCACTCGCAATGCCATCACGATTTCTTCAAGCGAAGCGTTTCCGGCGCGCTCACCGATTCCGTTGACGGTGCATTCCACCTGGCGCGCGCCGTTGGCGATTGCAACCAGAGAATTCGCGACTGCCAGACCGAGATCATTGTGACAGTGGGTGGAAATGATTGCTTTTTCAATTCCACGGACCCGCTCGCGGATATTGCGAATTAGGTCACCGAACTCCAGCGGTACTGTGTAGCCCACTGTGTCAGGAATATTCAAAGTTGTCGCACCTGCCTGAATCACGGCTTCGAGCACCTGGAAGAGAAACTCTGGATCGGTGCGGGTTGCGTCCTCTGGAGAAAACTCCACATCCTCGCAGAACGTGCGCGCCAGGCGAACAGATTCAGCCGCTTGATCAAGACACTGTTGCCGCGAAATACGCAGCTTGTGTTGCAGGTGAATGTCTGAAGTCGCAAGAAACACATGGATTCGCGGCCGCACCGCCGCTTCGAGCGCCTGGGCAGCGCGTTCGATGTCATGCCGGGCGGCACGGGCCAAAGCCGCAATGATCGGACGCGGGACCGCTGCTGCCACAGCTCGGACGGCGGCGAAGTCGCCGTCGGACGCGATCGGGAATCCTGCCTCGATTACGTCACACCCAAGGCGGTCCAGTTGCAGTGCCAGACGCGCTTTCTCGTGAACGTTCATGCTGCAACCCGGGGACTGTTCCCCATCGCGAAGAGTCGTGTCGAAAATCGTTATTCGCGTGCTTTCCATAGATTCTCCCTATTCCAATTACTTGATGCTAACGAGGTAATCTTCAAAAGCAAAGCTTATTATTTTTCGTGAAACATGGCGTGAAGCTTATATAATCAGATTGGCTAATACAACTCACGATCTCATTAATAAGAGGTTTAGATGGAAATTTCGCAGTTGGAGGTATTCCTGGCGGTGGCACGTGAGGGCGGGTTTTCGCGGGCTGCAGAAAAATTATATCGGACACAATCGGCCGTCAGCCAAGCGGTGAGAAAGCTGGAAACGGAATTGGGCGAGCCGCTGTTTGACCGCTCCACGCGTGATGGCATGCTGACAGACGCCGGTCACGTGTTGCAGGAATATGCGGAAAGGCTGTTGAACCTGCGGGAGAACGCGCGCGAGGCACTGGGTGAATTGCGCGAGTTGCAGAAAGGGAAGCTCGTCGTCGGCGCCAATGAGTTCACCGCTCTCTATCTTCTGCGGGTGCTGGCTGAATACCGGCGCCTGCATCCGGCGATTCGGGTGGTAGTGCAACGTTCATTCGGCAGTCGAATACCGGATGACGTGAGGCGCCACAACTACGAGTTTGGAGTGCTCACGTATGATCCCCAGGACCCGGAATTGACGTCGGTAGTGGTTTACTCCGACGAATTGATCTTTGTGGTTCCGCCTCAGCATCCATTGGCACGCGAATCGAGCATCAGCATACGACAATTGGGCGCAGAGTCGTTCGTCGCCCACATTGTTTCGTCGCCCTATCGCGAAAAGGTGATTCAGGCATTCGAAAAACACAAGACGCCGCTGCACATGGGAGTCGAGTTGCCGACACTTCAAGCCATCAAGCGATTTGTCGCGATGGGAAATGGCGTTGCGTTTTTACCTGAGATCAGCGTGGAGGACGAACTCGCGCGTGGCGAACTCGTGCGCATTCCGGTACAAGAGTTGCGGGTACATCGCAAGCTGCGTCTCATATATAGGAAATCGGCGGCGCTTTCTCACGCTGGGCAAGCATTCTTGAAAATCGCGGAATCAGTGGCGCAGAGCCAAGGCGGGAGATATAGGTTCGACAGCGCGAAATAGTTCAAATTCCCGCGATCGCCAGGGCAGACAAACTCGAATCATGTACTCTCGTCGTACCCATCGGTCGTGTGAAATCGCCGGAAATCGGAGATCCGTAAATGTCAACTTCTTCAATGCCAACCTCTCGCACGCGTGTTGTCCGCGAGCCGCAGCGCGGAGTTTACGATCGCGCGGTCGTGAATGAAATTCTCGATGAGGGATTCATTTGCCATGTCGGTTTTGTGCTGGATGGACAGCCATTCGTCATCCCGACCAGCTACGGACGGCATGACGATGTTGTTTACATTCATGGCTCGGCAGCGAGCCGCATGTTGCGCAACGTAAGCGGTGGAATTCCGGTGTGCGTGACGGTCACGCTCCTGGACGGACTTGTATTAGCGCGTTCGGTCTTCAATCACTCGATGAACTACAGGTCAGTCGTCATACTAGGGACTGCCACGATGGTTGAGGACCGCCAAGAAAAGCTCGCAGGATTGCGTGTTCTTTCTGAACACATCTTGCCAGGACGATGGGACGACGCACGGAAGCCCACCGAGCAAGAATTGAAAGCTACCTCCGTGATCCGTTTGCCAATCAATGAATTTTCGGCGAAGGTCCGCGAGGGCCCTCCGATCGATGATGAGGAAGACTATGCGGTCCCGGTCTGGGCAGGTGTGCTGCCGCTGAAGATGGTTCCCGGTGCTGCAGTCAATGATCGGCGCTTGCTCGATGGAGTTGGTGTTCCGGAGTACGTCACAGAGTATTCGCGCAGATAGAGACCTTCGTGTACCTCGTTGGCAAAACCGTCTAACCACGAAGGTACACGAAGGTACACGAAGTCATAGTTCAATTACGCCGACTTGGGCATCGCAGCCATTCGACGTTGCATTTCCTGTTCAGAAACATCTTCCACGTGCGTGGCGATGGTCCAGATGTGACCAAACGGGTCTACGAGATTTCCTGATCGATCGCCATAGAACTGGTCCTTCACGGGGCGTGACTCTGTGGCCCCATTTGCGACGGCTTGCTGGAAGGTCTTATCCACATCCGGGACATAAAGCATGAGGCTTACCGGTGAGCCGCCGAAGGTCTGTGGGCTGCGGTAATTGCTCTGCTGCTCATCGGCGAGCATAATGACCGAATTACCGATCCGCAGTTCGGCGTGCATGACCTTGCCATCCGGCCCCGGCATACGCATGATTTCAGTCGCGCCAAACACTTTCTTATAGAAATCAATGGCGGCACTTGCGCCTTTGATGATGAGGTAGGGAGTGATTGAGTTATACCCTTCGGGAATTGGTTTTACTGCCATAGCGGCCTCCTTTTGCGAGTTAGCAGTTGGATTACGAAAAATTAGACGTGCCCAATTGGGAAGATTATCACTTTTGGATCGGGCCAGAGTTGTGGATACGCCGCTTAACGCTGCCGTTGCGGATAGCAGGCTCGCAGACTTAGGTAACTCGGCAAAAGCAGGGCGAAGCCTGCAAAAGCGGCTTTTGCCTGCATCTAAGTGGGTAGTCTTTCGGAATTGCTCCCGATTTAAAATATGCATTCTGCAGAATTCGAGTTCCCGCGCAGAAGGAGCGCACAAACGTTGGGCATCGACAAGTGCCTGAATGACAAGGGCTTTGGAAGAAATATCCCAGAATTCTGTCAGTCTATAAGCCTTTTCTGTTTGCCGACCTCGCACAAAGGCATCTGCGCGGTCGTGGCGGTCTCATTATTATTTGTGGGTACGGCGGCGGCCCAAAGCAACGCGACGCTAGTCAATCTGGATCAGGCAATTGAGCTTGCCCTGAAGCACAACCATTCGATCATCGCCACCCGTACGCAGATCGGGCAAAACCAGGCGCAGGAAATCACGGCCAATTTGCGGCCAAATCCAGTGCTGGGGATAGACAGTCAGTTCGTTCCTATTTTCAGTCCCCAGGATTTTTCGGGCACAAACCTGGACCAGACGCAACAATTCGACATTGGACTCGGCTATCTTTTTGAGCGCGGCAAAAAACGACAGCACCGGCTGCAAGCGGCCAAGGACCAAACCGCAGTCACGCAAGCGCAGGTAGCTGATGCCGAGCGTACGCTCACTTTTAATGTGGCCCAGCAGTTCATCAGCGTTCTGCTGGCGGAATCTACGTTACAGCTGGCGCAGGACGATCTAAAAGCGTTCCAGCAAACGGTCGAAATCAGCGAGGAACAGCTCAAGGCGGGATACATCGGCGAAGGCGATTTTTTAAAGATAAAACTTCAGCTCCTGCAATTTCAGACCGATGTTTCGTCGGCGAAGTTGGCGCGGGTGCAGGCACTGACCGGACTTCGCGAACTGCTCGGCTACGACGCGGTGCCAGAAAATTTCGATGTGGTTGGCGACCTTGCATATGAGCCCCTCAAGACGGGACTGGACGATCTGCAATTGAAGGCACTGCGAGAACGTCCGGATTACAAAGCGGCGGAGTTGGGTGTAACAGCGGCGAAGAGCCAAATCCTGCTCGCTAAGGCAAACGCCAAAGTGGACGTGAACGGTACGTATAACTTCTCGCACGTCGCCGGAGAGAATAGCGCTTCCATTTTCGCCAGTTTCGAATTACCCATCTTTGACCGCAATCAGGGCGAAATCGCGCGCACGCAGTTTGGCTTGACTCAATCCCAGGAGCAACAGCAATCGGCGAGCGATACCGTGCTTTCTGACGTGGGCAATGCGTACGCCGCGGTGAAGAGCAACGACGAAGTGGTGCAGCTTTATACGTCCGGCTATTTGAAGCAAGCGCAGGACTCGCGCGACATCAGCGAATATGCTTACAAGCGCGGGGCGGCGAGCTTGCTGGACTTTCTTGATGCTGAGCGCAGCTATCGTGCGACACAACTCGGTTATCGCCAGGCGCTGGCTTCGTATATGACGGCCGTCGAGCAGTTGAAAGAGGCGGTGGGAACAAGGAACCTGCCATGAACAGAACTGTGTTCTGCACCGCTTCGTCTTTGATCCTTGCCGCGATGCTGACACTCGCCGGATGTGACAGCTCCAGTTCAAATTCCGTCACCTACGCAAAGAATGCGAATGATCCTGAACTTTTTTCCATTCCGCAGGACCAGATGTCGCACATACAGGTGTTTGAAGTCGAGCCGTCGACTCTCACTCGCACACTGCGTCTCACCGGCACGGTGGCTTATAACGCATTCAACACGACTCCCGTGATCGCGCAAGTGAGCGGCCCAGTGAGCCGCGTCGTGGTCGCCCCTGGACAACACGTCAAAGCCGGAGAGCCGATGCTTTACGTCGCAAGTCCGGACTACTCCCAGCTTCGTTCGAATTACCTGAAGGCCAAAGTCGGCTATTCCCTGGCGCAGAAAGCATTCGTCCGGGCACAGGATTTATATCAGCACAAAGCCATTTCCGAGCAGGCGCTGGAGCAGGCGCAGTCAGCGGAAGTGCAGGCCGGCGGTGATTTGGCCTCTGCCCAAGCAGCACTCAGGGTCCTGGGAATCACCGATCCCGATGCGCTGGTGAATGCGCCTCCTACATTCGAGGTCCAGGTAAAGGCGCCGATCTCAGGCGAAGTGGTGGAGCAGGATGTCTCAGGCGGCCAACTGCTACAACCCGGCTCCACGCAGTGCTTCGTGATCTCCAACACTTCCAACGTATGGGTGCTGGTGAATGTCTATCAGAAAGACCTGCCTTACGTGCGCATGGGCGATCCGGTAACTATTCAAACCGATGCCTACCCTGAGATATTTCACGGACGCATTTCCTACATCGCGGCATCGCTTGATAACAATACGCGTACGCTGCAAGCTCGCATTGAAACCGGCAATCCGAGCGACAAGCTAAAGAAAGATATGTACGTAACCGCCACGGTGAACGCGGGCAAGATTTCGAATGCTATCTCCGTGCCGGATGCGGCGGTTTTGCGAGATAGCGAAAACGAGCCTTTTGTCTACGCCAAAAATTCGCAGAACCAGTTCGGCAAACGCCAAGTCACGCTGGGCGAAAGCATCAACGGTAAGACGGAAATTACCGGTGGATTGAAGCCTGGCGATCATGTGATTGGAAACGGCAGCCTGTTCTTGCAGTTTGCAAATTCGTTGCAGCGGTAGCGAAGACAACCAAATCGATCTGGAAGTTCGACCTTGCCTGAATGATTCACAAGATTGTACGAGCCGCCCTGCGCCAGCGCTTTCTGGTTTTGACGCTGACTGTGTTTATCACGGTCGGCGGGGTGCTTTCTTTTCAGAGAATGCCCGTAGACGCATACCCCGATCTCTCCCCGCCGGAAGTCGAAATCACTACCCAGTGGGAAGGTCACGCCGCTGAGGAAGTCGAGCGACTGGTCACCCTCCCCCTCGAGCTTGAAATGAATGGCCTTCCGCATATGGAGGTTATGCGTTCTATTTCTTTGTACGGGCTTTCCAATCTTCGCCTCACGTTTCAAGAAGATACTGACGATTATTTCGCGCGGCAGGTGGTGTTCGAGCGATTGGCGCAGGCGACCTTGCCTCAAGGCGTAACGCCGACGATGGCGCCATTGTTCAGTCCCAGCGGTCTGGTTTACCGCTATCTGATCGAAAGTCCTGACCGCAGCCCGCAGGAGTTGAAGACGATTGAGGATTGGGTGGTGGAGCGGGAGTATCGCTCGGTTCCCGGTGTAGCCGACGATTCTGGCTTCGGCGGCACTACCATGCAATACCAGGTGCTGCTTGATCCCGCTCGCATTTACGGCTATCACCTCACCGTGGCACAGGTGACGAATGCGCTTGCTGCCAATAACGCGAATGCCGGCGGAGGATTTTATTCGCAAGGCGGGCAGTTTTACTATGTGCGCGGGATCGGCCTGGTACGCAACACGGATGATATCGGCAACATCGTTGTCGGCGCTAACAAAGGCGTGCCCGTCAGGGTAAAAGACGTGGGCGAAGTGACGATTGGGCACGCACCGCGCCTGGGGCAATTCGGCTTCGAAGAAAGGACCCCAGACGGGATAAAGAAGAATGGGGATGCCGTTGAAGGCGTCATTCTCATGCTCCGCGGTGAGCAAACGCAAAACGTGCTTAAGGGAGTTCAGGCCAAGACCGAGGAGCTTAATAAAGAGGTCCTGCCGCCGGACGTAAAGATCCATCCTTATTACGACCGCAGTGAACTGGTCAACCTGACGAAAGACACGGTCGAAAATAACCTGCTGCGTGGAATGGTGTTGGTGGTGATCGTGCTGATTTTCTTTTTGGTCAGCTTCCGCGCCGCGATTATCGTCGCAATTACCATCCCCTTGTCTCTGCTATTTGCGTTTATAGTCCTGCACGCGCACGACGTTGCCGCCAACCTGCTGTCCATTGGCGCGATTGACTTCGGCATCATCATCAACGGCACCGTTGTGATGATGGAAAACATCTATCGCGAACTCGCTTTGCGTGAGGGCCAGGAATACAACCTGACGGATGTGATTCTGATTGCCGCAAAAGATGTAGATCGGCCCATCTTCTACTCCGTCGCAGTGATCCTCGCGGGCTATCTGCCGATTTACGCTCTGACGGGTCCGTCAGGAAAATTGTTCCATCCGATGGCTGAGACCATGGCCTTTGCGCTGATCGGCTCGCTGATCCTGACGCTCACCCTCGTGCCCGTGCTGGCATGGTATTGGTTCAAAGGGCCGGTCCACGAGAAGGAAAACAAGCCATATGAATGGATGAAGCGGCAGTATACGAAGCAGCTTGATTGGGCGCTGGCTCGGCCCAAACTCACTATGCTGCTCAGCACCGGTGTCTTTGCAGCGAGTTTGCTGCTGGTGCCGTTTATCGGCGGTGAGTTCATGCCGCATCTCGATGAAGGAGCTCTGTGGGTACGGGCGACCATGCCTTACACCATCTCCTTCGAAGAAGCCAGCAAGGTTGCGCCGCAGATACGCGCCATACTGATGTCGTATCCGCAAGTGACCGTAGTCGGCTCCGAACTCGGCCGGCCTGACGACGGCACAGATCCTACCGGGTTTTTCAACTGCGAATTTTACGTCGGACTTAAGCCTTACAAGGACAAGGCTTGGCAAGGAGATATTCGCGACAAGAAGCAGCTTATAAATTCCATCAACGCCAAACTGACCGCCTTTCCGGGAATTATCTATAACTACACGCAGCCCGCAGAGGATGCCGTAGATGAAGCCCTCACCGGTTTAAAGAGTTCGCTTGCGGTGAAGATATATGGCGACAATCTGAATGTTCTGCAAGATAAGGCCATTCAGATCAAAAATGCGCTCGCCAAGGTGCCGGGATTCACCAATCTCACTGTGGTGCGCGAGCTTGGTCAGCCCAGTCTGCTGATCGATGTTGACCGAGAGAAAATCGCGCGCTACGGAATCAACGTTTCTGACGTGGAAGCGGTTGTTTCCGCAGCCGTAGGTGGGCAGGCCGTCACGCAGATCATTCAGGGCGAAAAACTCTTTGATCTTGTTGTTCGAATGCAGCCGCAATTCCGCAGCAGCGCCAATGAGATAAGCAATCTGCTGGTTGGCACCCCGGACGGCCAGCAAGTTCCGCTCAGCCAGCTTGCAGATATTCGCCAGGGAAACGGGGCATCGTTCATCTATCGCGAAGATAACTCACGCTATATCGGTGTGCAGTACAGCATCGAAGGGCGCGATTTACGGAGTGCCGTTGAGGATGGACAGAAAGCCGTCAACAAGGTCGTAAACTTGCCACAAGGTTATCGAGTTACATGGGGAGGAGAATACAGCCAGCTTCTTGCCGCCGAGCAGCAGATGTATGTGATTGGCCCGTTGGCGCTGATCCTGATCTTCGTAATCCTGTTTGCACTATACGGCAACATTAAGTTTCCGGTCACCATCGCCCTGGGAGTAGTGATGACCGAACCAGTCGGCGCACTGGTCGCGCTCAAACTCACGCATACTCCGTTCAGCGTGTCCTCCGTGCTTGGGCTGCTTGCGCTGCTAGGCGTTTCGGTTGAAACTGCCGTCATTCTTGTCTCCTACATCAATAAGCTGCGGCAGGAAGGACTCGACATCCACCAGGCTACACGCGAAGCTTCCCTGCTGCGCTTGCGTCCCATCATGATGACCGCCCTGGTCGCTTGTCTCGGTCTGCTTCCGGCGGCCCTTTCCACCGGGATCGGTTCCGATACACAGAAACCCTTTGCGATTGTGATCGTCGCAGGACTGGTTTCGCGGCTATTCATTGGATTTTTCGTGAATCCTGTGCTGTACGAAATGGTCGCTCGCGAGGGAGATGTGTTGCAGGTCTAGCCGAAAAGTTCTGGAGCAAGAACCTTACTGCTGGCGGAAGAAGTTGTCGATCTCTTCGTGCACGGCCGCAGAACATTCCATATAAGAAAAATGGCCGCAGCCTTTCAGAGTAATTAACCGAACGGCGGGAATGGCATGCGCAATGTGTTCGGCGGTAGATGCAGGAATGAATTCATGATCTCCGGTGATGACCAGGGTGGGAACCTTAATGTTCCTGAGTTGAGGAAGCAAATCGAAGTCTGGCGAAGACCAGGTTTCGGTCATTAATCGGGCTTCGATCGCTCTGGCTTTCAGAACGCCTTGTTTCGTGAAGCTCGCTCTCATTCGCGAGATGAGCTTGTCATAATCTGCTTTCCGCGCCAGAGCTGGTTTGAAATGAATGCGATAGTAGGCGGTAACGGCCTCTGGATCCCCTTCCTTGTAGGCGACGGAATTTGCGATCGCACTGCGTCGCTGCATGTCGTCGGGTCGGTCTTCCACCCATTCCTTTCTGAGTTCCTTGTAGTCTGCCGAAGAAGCCGGCGCAGGGTTCATCAGGACAAGGCGAGAAACACGCTGCGGAAACCGAAGCGCGTACTCAAGCGCGAGGACAGTGCCCCATGAATGACCGAGCAGCACCACCGAATCCAGATGGAAGTACTCCCTCACCTTTTCGATATCTCCGATGTCGGAATCCAGGGTGACATCTTCAGGCTGCACACCGTTTGCGGATTGGCCACGCCCTCGCTGGTCGTAGTAGATCAGGCGGAATGAATCAGAGAGGCGGTCGAGTTCAGGCAAAAGATATCTATGATCGAAATCGGGCCCGCCATGCAAGACGATGACTGCGGGCCCCTTCCCGAGATCTCGGGCGTACAACTCGGCACCTGCTACAGGAATCCGCAGTTCGTGGGGCATGGCTCCATGTTCCCGCGCGAGCGCAGGAGTTGTGCCTAACGGCAACAAGAGCGCACATGCGCAAACAATCGCGAGCGCTAAGGCTAATTTCATCGCGACAAAACTACATTAAGAGGCTATTTGGCGCAATCCATGAGGGAGACTGTTAGGTGATCGCCGAGGAAATGAAAATTGACATGTGCGGCGACAATTTTCCGGTTGCGGTCACGCGTCCACTATAAGAGCGGAACATCTCCGTCTTATGTTCCGTACGTTCATGACGCGGAGCAATATTCCCGCGAAAGGTTCAGCATGAAGAGACTCGCAACAGTATTCATCCTATTGATTTCCGTCCTGGCCTTTGCCAGCTCAGGTTCAAGGCCGGAGGGAAACCGCATTTGGATCACCAATGCGACCATTGTCGCGCCCGAGAATCTCGAGCACATAGAGAAAGGGAGCGTGCTCATTGAGAATGGGCGGATTAGCCGTGTAGAAAGAACAAAAGGATGGGCAAGATTGCCAATCTTGTGCTCATGACAAAGGATCCGTTGGAAGCCGTCGATGCATACGACAGCATCACCACAGTTTTTGTGCACGGGAAGCCGATTTCACGCAAAGAGCTGGCAGCCGACAGTCAAAGATGAACAGGTAGTTTGCATCTGGGTCGTTAAGGACAAACACTGAGTTCTGAAGCAATCATGCTAAGATGGCTCTCCTGCAGCAGCTACAGACTTTGCAACAACCGGTATGGCGCGGTCGGTCATCTTTTTCTCGGCACTTTTTTTGATTAGCGCCTTACTGGCACTGCTGTATGAATTTGGTTATTTTCGTCTTTTTCTTTCAGTCCTAAGCACTACTACACTCCTCATCGTTTACCTGTTGTTTCACCCGCGCAATCAATGGCTGGTCGCCAATCGATCGCGAGTAGATGGCGCCCGTTGCGTGGCCTTGACGTTCGACGATGGGCCCGATCCGGTGTACACGCCCAAACTACTCGATTTGCTTCGGGAAAAAGGCGTGAAAGCAACTTTCTTTGTGATCGGGAAACG
>DATBIE010000216.1:0-35589 GCA_036557105.1 Terriglobales bacterium | reverse complement strand
GGTGGGGCGATCTGAGCTTGTGCGCCTTTGCCAAGTGCAACGCCAGCCAAAGAGCCTGCAGCAGCCTGCAGCAAGAATTGACGGCGCGATTTGGGCATAGGTGCTCCGAGCAGCATTGTAGCTCCATAAAGTGATACGAATGCGCTACAGGGCAGAGCAAGAAAATCCTCACGCTATCATTTCATGGTGTGAATACCTGTGGGTGGGACTAGCGATGAATTGGCTTGATTACCGCGAATGGAGAAGGGAATTGCAAAATGTTGCTTCGCTCGGAATAACTTCCTGCAACAAAGTTACAAAACCGGCAAACAATTTGTTGACTAATGCATACATGTTCGCGACCCGGCGTCCTGATGTAATCCGGGCTTTCTTTATCGAACTCATGATGGTGTAAAAGGCGAAGTCGCCGCAGTGTTCGCGGGTGAATACCGGGAATTCCCGGACGCTAACTGAACATTATTTGCAGGTTACCGACTCTGAAGATGAATCCCAACGCCAAGCGGGACAATTGAGAGTTAGCGAGCTGCAGATATGCTCTGACAAGCTTAGAATGTAGTAGCCAAATTAGTATCAGGCATCTACAATTCTTGGGCCGTAATTTCCGAGGGGGAACAATGTCGAATCTTAACTCCGCTCTCCAGCAACTTCGGGAGGAGCGCAAGCAGACGCAAACTCAAATCGAGAAGTTAGACCAAGCTATTTCCGTCATCGAAGGTCTATCCGGGCGAGGTGGTAGCCAGAGAAATGGACGATCTGGCCGCTCACTTTCGGCCGCCGCACGTAAACGTATTTCTGATGCGCAGCGTGCCAGGTGGGCACAGCGAAAGAAATCGAGCAGTTCGTCTTCTCCTGGTCCGAAGCCTGTAGCTTCAACGAGAAAGCCACTATCAATTGCCGCGCGCCGTAGGATTGCTGCCGCACAAAAAGCGCGTTGGGCAAAGTTCCGGTCGCAACAGAAAGCTGCTTAGCAGCGAGTAAGTTACTCCGCTACTCTTGAAAGGCCCACCTTTCATAGACACCGAAAGGTGGGCACAGCAAGAGTTCCTGCCAGGCTGACCTATTTTCCCCAAGTAATCTCCTTAGTTTCTAGCGCACCCCGCCGCCCTTTCGTCTTCGGGCGTTAAACTCCAATCCCCAAAAAATCGCGTCGCCTAACACAATTCTCACTACCGCGCTATTACTTTCGAGTTGCCCCACTTTCGTGCGATTGAGCGCAGCTTCAACTCTGGATATTAAAGAGGAAATGTCCGTTAGGACCGTCTTCCACTGCATTCGTACACGGTCTTTCGGTACCTAAAGTTTCGCGTGATTTTGAGGTATTTCTCAGACGTTGGGCTCAACTAGATTTTCAAAACTTTGCATTCGGGGCTCCTTCACATCCTGAAAGTTGAAAGCGAAAGACACCGGTAGTACCCGTGTGCGCACGTTCAAGCAGGTTGGGGAGGGATCGTGAGACGTATACTTCTAGGGCTGCTGATTGTCTGTAATCTGTCGTGCGGAACGTTTTCACCAAATGTTAACAATGCGGCGCCTCCGCCACCGCCACCCACACAAGGTTCTACACCACCCAGTGATCCTGACTTTTCTATAGTCGTGTTTCCGGACACCCAGTACTACGGTGGCGCAAACAACTACATATTTCAGGACCAGGCGAATTGGGTGGTGGCTAACCAAACGCGCCTGAACATACAAGCGGTAGTAGGCATGGGGGACATTGTCGATGTGGGCGGATACCCGATCGACAGTGATGGAAACATCGACGGAAGCTGCAAAATTGCGCCGCCAAGCGACTGGCAGGAAAATTGGCAAAAGGCACAGAACGCAGTCAATCTTCTAGAGAACGCCGGTATTTACTATCAGCCTACAATCGGAAATCATGACTACGACTGCCAGGCCGATCGTCCACAGCCCCGCAGCGCGACTAATTACTTTCACTACTTCGGGGGGCTGGCGCTAAGTCCGACAGCTTACATTCTGGATTCGTCCGGCAACCGCACGCCGAATTTTTACAAAACCATAAACATAGGCTCTACCAACTACATGATTCTCTCGTTAGAGCTGTTTCCGCAGAAATCAATCGTAGCTGCAGCGAATAATTTAATTTCCAGCTTTTCCGGGCCGGTGATCGTGGCAACGCACGCCTATCTTTCGAATGATGGTTCGGGCCCGACATTCAACTCGAGCATGACGCCAGGATCGGCTTATCCACTCTGTTCGGGTTTTCCTGCAAGTATATATAGCTGCAAAACAGATTCCCTGGGATCTTACAGGCCTGTTGGCGGTGGAACGGATGGGATCGGCCTGTGGTACAACCTTGTGAGCCTGCATCCGAATATTTTTATGGCGTTGAGCGGACATGTGCGAAACCCCAGTCCTGGCGACTATCCCGGAGTGCCTGACTACAACGGCGTAGGTTATGTGAACTGTGACGTGCAGTCCTGGACGACTCTCTGCTCAAGCCCAAATCGACCGATTCAGATACTCTCAGATTTCCAGGGGCAAGGGAACGGCGGATATTTCGGCTATGGATATCTTCGAGTGCTGACCGTCAGCCCAGCCAAGAAGACGGTGACTGTCTCAACTTATTCCCCGTCGATTGCGACGCGACCAAAGAAATTTCCAGCGGGAATCCCAGCGCAGAAGACCGATGCTCATGACCAGTACACGCTGAATTTCCCTCCGGCATTCGGCGGCCCAGATGCTGAGATCACACAGATCAGCAGTCCACGTGACGGTAGCCACGTTTCTTCTACGTTTACCATCAATGCAGTGGCTTCGGGCCCTGATACGGCGAGTGGGATGGAGATTTATGTGGATGGCGTGAACTACGCCAGGTATGCGGACGTGAGCGCCCTACCGGCCGGGACCACGATCAGGTTATCTTCAAAAGGAACGCATCGCGTAGCAGTCCAGTCGTATGACATGAAGACTTCCACTTGGGTGAAGTCTGTAGTGTACGTGACTAACTAATGAACCCTTACCTATAGTCTGAATGGGTATGACGAAATTCCCTAGATTCTCACGACTTCAGCCTTACTGGCATAGTGCGAATCAACATAGTCGTCGAGAATTCGGATGAATTCCTGGACGATTTCGTCTCCGCGAAGGGTGGTCATGAGACGCCCGTCGACATAAACAGGGGCCTTGGGTTCTTCGAAGGTACCGGGCAAGGAAATGCCAAGGTTAGCGTGCTTGGATTCCCCCGGTCCATTCACCACACATCCCATTACTGCTACTTTCATTTCTTCGACGCCGGCGTAATGTTGCTTCCAGACGGGCATCTGCTGCCGCAAATAGCTTTGAATTTGCTCGGCCATCTCCTGAAAGAAAGTGCTCGTTGTGCGGCCGCATCCGGGACACGCCGTAACTTGCGGTGTGAAGCTGCGAATACCGAGCGACTGCAGGATCTGCTGAGCAACGCGAACTTCTTCGGCACGATCGCCGCCAGGCGCAGGAGTAAGAGAGACGCGAATGGTGTCGCCGATCCCCTCCTGCAGAAGAATGGAGAGTCCTGCACTGGAAGCTACAATGCCCTTCGCTCCCATGCCCGCTTCGGTCAATCCCAGGTGCAGAGGATAACTACAGCGGGCCGCCAGCGATCGATAAACATCAACCAGGTCCTGTACGCCGCTGACTTTCGCGCTGAGGATGATCTGATCGGGACGCAGGCCGTATTTTTCCGCAGCTGCGGCTGAGTTGAGCGCGCTCACGACCATCGCTTCCATCGTGACCTCGCGCGCATCTTTAGGATCGGGGGAGCGTGAATTCTCGTCCATCATGCGGGTGAGCAGCGATTGATCGAGAGACCCCCAGTTGACTCCAATGCGCACAGGCTTTTGGTTCTCAACTGCGACTTCGATCATAGCGCGAAAGTTGGAATCGTCTTTTCGTCCGACGCTGACATTTCCCGGATTGATACGATATTTTGCAAGCGCTCGGGCGCAAGATGAATATTTCTTTAGCAGGATATGACCGTTGTAGTGAAAGTCACCGATGATGGGAACCCGAATGCCCTGCCTATCGAGCTGCTCGACGATGTGAGGCACGGCTAACGCGGCGTCATCATTGTTGACTGTGACACGAACCAGTTCAGAACCTGCTCGCGCCAACGCGGCGACCTGCTCGACCGTCGAGGCCACGTCGGCAGTATCGGTGTTGGTCATCGATTGCACCACGACGGGTGCATCGGAACCGACGCAGACGTTCCCGATGGTGCAGCTGACGGACTTACGTCGCTGGATTAAGGCCATATGGAAAGTTCAGTTTAGCAGGTTGGCCATGCTGAGAACCTATCTCATGGCAATAGCTACTCTGGATTGCTGGTCGTAAATCCGTTCCTGACCGGACGCTTACGGCAATTTCTGCGTGATAGTTTTATAGATATCGTTGTAAATCACCACGGCTGCGAATAGAACCAGGAATACAAAGGCGGCCTGATAGATGCGTTCCTTGATCTTCAGGCTGATGTCGCGACGCATCAGTCCTTCAATGAAGAGTAGCAGGATGACGCCCCCATCCATGATCGGAATGGGCAGCAAGTTGAAGATGCCGAGATTGAGGCTGATTGCCGCTGAGAGCCCGAGCAGTGGCGTCCAGCCTTTCTCCTGTGCGGCTTCTCCTGTTTGCTGAGCAATCCCGATCGGGCCAGAGACCGTATTCAGAGAAGCTTTGTGCTGGACCAGCTTCCCAACCAACTGAAGCAGAATCAATGAGAAGCGCTTGTTGTCCTGCAGGGAACGGTTGAGGGCCTGCGGAAATGGAAGCTTGGTTACAGCGGTCTCGTATGAATTCTTAAACCCGAGGCGGTAGTGCTTTTCATTCGCGCCCGGAGTGTCTGCCAGCACCGGGGTAATCGTCAAATTCAGGTCTTTGCCGTCGCGGTTCACCGCGAGTTGGATAGGCTTGGCCTTGTTCTGCTGCAAGCTATCGATCATCGCCTGAATCGAATGGACAGGTTGGCCGTTCATGGAGATGACTTTATCGCCGGGTTTCAAACCGGCTTTGGCCGCAGGCATACCGGCCTCCAGATCGCCGATGATGACCGGCTCATTGGGACCCCATCCGGCAGATCCTGCCTCTGAGGTATTTACCGCCACCGGCACAATAGAACTCTGGATTCTCTGGCCGTCGCGCTCGATTGCGTAGCTCAGCGGTTGATTCGCGCTGAGCAACTGCTTTACCTCGACTTGCTCCCATGTCGGATTTTGAACACCATCGATCTGAACGATTCGATCCCCGGGTCTGACGCCTTGCTTTTCAGCCGGTGAACCGTGGTCGACCCAGCCAACAACCGCGGCTTGGTCGAGATACGCGGGGTGCTCGTAATGCACCATGTAAACCCCTGTAAGGAGAACGACCGCGAGCACAATGTTCATGAAGGGGCCAGCGATCGCGATCAAAAAACGATGCCAGCGAGGGTGCGACATAAACTCGCCAGGATCGCCGGAGCGCTCGTCCATTGGGTTTTCGCCGCTCATCTTGACGTAGCCACCGAAGGGAAGGGCATTGATGCGATAATCGGTGCCGCCGCGCCTTACGCCGAACAGTCGCTTGCCAAAACCGATTGCGAACTGTTCGACGCGTACCCCCAACAACTTGGCCACAGCATAGTGGCCGAATTCATGGATCAAAACCATGAAGCCGATGACAATAACGAAATAAAAGACCGAAATAAAAAACTGGTTCATAGGATGGTTTAGTGTTCTGGGGTCCCAACGCCGGCTGGAGCTTTACGGAACTCGCGTCCCACGCCCGCTACTTTCTTTCGGGCGCCCGCGCGCGCTCGTTCGTCGACCTCCAATACCTGTCTAATAGATTCCAATCTGCCCAGTGGCGTTTCAGTAACTATCTCCTCAATAATCAAGGGTATCTGCTCGAAACCGATGGTACCCTCCAGAAACGCCGAAACGGCAACTTCGTCGGCGGCGTTTAAGGCTACAGTTTTCCCGCCGCCCAGTTTGCCTGCTTCGTACGCCAGCCGCAAACAAGGAAATTTTTCCATGTCAGGGCAGCTGAAATCGAGGTGCCGTAAGTCACTCAGACTAAAGTTCAACTCGGAAGGGATTCGATCTGGGTAAGTTAGGGCATAGAGGATCGGCAGGCGCATGTCGGTCACCGAAAGTTGAGCAAGAATGCTGCCATCGACAAATTCGACGAGCGAGTGGATTGTCGATTGTGGATGGACAATTACCGAAATCTGCTCAGGGGGCATGTTGAACAAACGGCAGGCTTCGATCACCTCAAAACCTTTGTTCATCAGGGTCGCGGAATCGATCGTGATGCGGTTGCCCATTTTCCACGTAGGGTGGTTCAAGGCCTGCGCAACCGTGATATCGGCAAACCTGGATTTCGGCGTATGCAGGAATGGGCCGCCGGAGGCGGTAAGCCATATGCGCCGGACTTCCTGTATCTGCCCGCCTCGCAGGCACTGGTGGACCGCGTTGTGTTCGCTATCGATCGGGAGCAGCGGCTTGCCCTGCCGGCGGGCTTCGGCAGTAATGATCTCTCCCGCGGCGACCAGGCATTCCTTATTGGCCAATCCGACTGTTTTGCCAGCGCGAACGGCCTCGTAGGTGGCCTCAAGTCCCGCTACACCGACGATTGCGCTTACGACGAAATCTACGTCTGGGTGGGTAGCCACGCGAACGTTTCCGGCGGGACCGCTGCAGACCTCGATTCCCCCGATACCAGCACATTTCAGTTTCGACTGTAGCGTGTCAGCATCGGAGGACGACGCAACCGAAAGAACGCGTGGACGCCAGCGTTGTGCCTGTTCCAGTGCAAGCTGGAAATTGTGGCCAGCGGCGAGCGCTGTTATCTCAAATCGCTCTGGGAAGGATTCGATCACACTAAGCGTGCTGCGTCCGATGCTCCCCGTCGACCCCAAAATCGCAATGCGCTTCATGGACGTAAATTATGGTACTAAAAACAATGGGATGGAATCCTTGAGGCTTCACATTTTGGACAGATCTTCAATGATCCGATGATTTCATGACCCAATGAGCCATCCTATTGACCACACCATCTATTGACCGCGCGCTGCTTTCACGGTAATTTCCTCTTGATTCTTCGCGAGGTGAGCGGTGCCAATATCTGCGGTGGACTCGGTTAGTCCTGCTCTCCAACACACGAAGGAGCAACTCTTTAAGCCGTTCCACTTTGGCCAATGGTCACGGCTGGCGCTAGTGGGACTACTTGCTGGAGAACTGAGCTCTGGCGGTGGGTGCAGCGTCCCGAATTTTTCGGGCCGTACCGGGGGAGGCCATCGTGACTTCCTTTTTGCCGCCGCTCACCCAAACTGGGCATTGCTGGGACCGCTGCTTGCGGTAGCGATCGTTGCTGTTCCAATTCTTTGGCTTTTGTTCATGTATCTGAACAGCAGGATGCGGTTCGTTCTATTCGACAGCATCATTGCGAAACATTGCGAAGTCGGTAAGATGTGGCACGCGCGCAGAGAACCCGCGTTCCAGTACTTCATCTGGCAAATTGTGTTTTCGCTAGCCATGCTGGCTGGTTTTGCTGTGCTGGTGGGAATTCCCGCCTTTATTGCGTTCCTGCTCGGTTGGTTTACTGCGCCCAAACAGCATCTGATTCCGCTGATCCTCGGGGGTATTTGCGTCTTTTTTCTCTTCTTCGCATGGACGTTATTTTCGATCGTGATCCACGTATTCACAAAAGATTTCGTGATCCCGCAGATGGCCCTTGAAAATATCTCCGCGTTCGAAGGCTGGCGCCGCTTGTGGCAGATGTTGCTTGTTGAGAAAGGTTCGTATGCGGGTTACGGCGGCATGAAGTTGATTCTGGCGCTGGCAGCAGCGTTCGGCGTCGGGATTCTCACTTTAATCGTAGCCATCATTCTCTTGATTCCCTTTGGAGGGCTCGGGGCGATCGCTGTGATCGCGGGAAAGACCGCGGGGCTAACCTGGAATGTATTCACGATTACCGCAGTGGTTGTGGCCGGCAGCATTTTTGTACTTATCCTGCTCTATGCGATATCGCTGGTCTCCGTACCTGTGATTGTATTTTTTCCTGCGTACTCGATTTACTTCTTTGCAGCACGTTACTGGCGGCTGGGAACCCTGATTTATCCGCCGCCACCACCCCCGCCAGCTGCGCCGTTTATACCGCCGCCAATTCCGCCCGCTCCTGAGCCGATTGGCTGAGGAAGCACTAGTGGTTGATACGCTGGATCAGCATTCTCTAGGCAGGCCTGCGCTTCGATTTGTGGGAACTTCCGCCGTCATCCACTTGTCTTGCAGACACGCGCGTGCTTGAGAGGAGCGATTGGCATGGCATTCTCGACGGCAGGCGGTGGTTCGCCTCGAGCAGAGATCAACATCACCCCAATGATCGATATTCTGCTCGTACTCATCGTTGTGTTCATGGTCGTGGTAGCGATGTCTCACAAGAAGGGTCTTGATGCGGAAATTCCGCAGCCTTCAAATAAAAAGTCAGAGCCGCAACCGGAACGCACGATTGTGATCCAGATTGCATGGAAGGGAGACAAGGAGGTCCCTTCGCTCAAAATCAACGACGAGGCATCGAGCTGGGATAAATTGCACGACAGGCTTTCCGATATTTTCGACAAGCGTGTTGAGAAAGTCGCTTTTATAAAGGGCAGTGACGATGTGGATTTTCAGTATGTCGCAGAGGCGATCGACATCGCGCGCTCATCGGGAGTGAAGAGAGTCGGATTGCTTACCCAGACTGGCCCGGAGAGCCCATGATTGGAGCCAACGTCGCCGATGGACTACGTGCGTCAATATGGCTGGGGCGCTGTTGATCCGGGCACTTTAGAATCGTGCAGTGTCCCGGCTAGCATTTTTTGTTGGAAAGGGCGGAGTAGGCAAAACCACGATTGCGGCTGCCTATGCTACGCACACAGCTGCGGCGGATAGCTCGCGCCGAGTTCTTCTGGTTTCAACAGATCCTGCCCACTCACTTGGCGACGTTCTACAAAAGAAATTGGGCGGCTCACCGAAATCTATTCAGCTCGGTCCGCGCCACAATCTGTGGGCTTGGGAGCTGAATGCCTCAGCACTTTTTCGGGATTTACTGCGTGAGTACAAACAGGGCATTCTGGAAATCGTGGAGCGCGGCTCCCTCTTTACTGCCGACGAGATTTCCCCGCTGCTCGACACCGCTTTGCCCGGAATGTCAGAGATCGCAGCGCTATTTGCGCTTCGCAATGTGATCGGCTCCGCCAAGTATTCACACATAGTCGTTGATACCGCTCCATTCGGTCACACGGTTCGCCTCTTCGGACTTCCCGAGCAGTTTGCGCGCCTGCTGAAGTTTTTGGAGCTCGCGGCCGAACGAGATCTGGTCCTGGCCGAGCACTTCGGCGGGGTACCTCCCCATCCAAAGCCACAGCTGCTGGAAATCTGGAGTGAGAGTCTGCAGCGATTAGCGGAATCGCTGTCCGCCGCAGATTTCTTTGTCGTCACAACGCCGGAAAAATTTGCGCTGAATGAGTCGGTCCGCTCCATTAACGAAATCCGCGCGACAGCTTTTCCTTTTCGAGTGAAAGGCGTCGTTTTGAACCGGGCGGTGCTTCGCGCGGGAAAATGCAAGCATTGCCGAGAGAAGCTCAGGAAAACACAGCTGGCCAAGTCTTTTTTGCGCAAGCAATTTACCTCAGTCCCAATACGTCTTGCTGAAGATCCAGGCTTCCCGATTCTCGGGACAGAGGCTCTCAAGTGCTTTGCTGAGCATGTTTTCTTGGGAAAGAGGCTGAAATTGAATCCACAACACCCGAAACGTACAGGAAGCCGTTCCGGTCCGCAGCTATCTTCCTGCGAATGGCCGCTACTTAGTTCGCCCACCTCTTTTGTGCTGGGGAAGGGTGGTGTCGGAAAGACGACCATTTCCGCGGCTCTCGGTTTCCATCAGAGAAAGATGTCAAGTGAACAGATCCAGATCTGTTCAGTTGATCCGGCGCCTTCTCTGGATGACATTTTTTTGACGGTCGTGAGCGATACTCCAACTGTGGTGCTGGGGGATCCCGACTTCCGGGCTTCGGAATTGGATTCTGTTGCGCTGTTCAAGAGGTGGATCGCAGAAATCCGCGAGGGAGTAGACTCCGCAACCAGCAGCGAGCTATCCGGAGTCCATGTCGATCTCTCCTTCGAACGCCAGATGCTTTCCGCGCTGCTCGACATTGTTCCTCCAGGTCTGGATGAGGTGCTTGCCATTTTTCACATCAGCGATCTGCGTGCAAACTCTTCCACCAGAATCATCATCGATATGGCGCCCACCGGCCATGCTCTCGAGCTACTCCGCATGCCTGAGCGTATCCAGGCTTGGGCACGTGTATTGTTGAAAAGCCTCGCTGCGCACCGTAAACTGGCGCTTGCGCGCAATGCGGCAGTACGCATCGCTGAGCTGGAATTGCGAGCCCGCGAATTGGCAGCAGCGCTGAAGAATTCGGGCGAAGTAAGCCTCTTTGCCGTGATGTTGCCCGAACCGCTTCCCGATCGCGAGACACAAAGATTATTCTCGAGCTTGCAGCAGCTCGGGTTTAGACCGCTGGCGCTATTTGTCAATCGAACCCTTTTAGCGGAAGACGTTGCAGGGTGCGCACGTTGCCGCATAAGTTGGGAGTGGCAGTCCTCACTTCTCGCGGACTTGAAGAAGCGCTTATTCACGGAAGATGTTTATGTAGTGCGGAATTTTGCTCGTGAGATTGCAGGAAACCAGGGTTTGCGCGCGATCACCGATAAACTATGGCGGATGAACTGAAACGCGAGCGTCGCGTCATTTATTTGTACGGAATTACCGAATCGACGCCGCGCAAACATCCAGAGTTGATGGGTGTGGACCGACTGGCCAAAGTGGAAGTCATCGCCTGTGCGAGGATTTGTTGCTGGGTCAGCCGCGTGCACGCAATGGAATTCGAAAAGAACCTCGCCCGCAATATGGAAAACCTCGATTGGCTGGCGGAGACAAGTGTGGCACACCAGCGAGTAATCGCTGCGATTGCCTGCCAGACTGAGATTCTCCCCGCACGCCTCGGCACCATCTTCCGAACTGAAGATTCTCTTTGCAGGCACATTGCGAAACGCGCCCGAAGCCTCAAGAAGGACTTTGAACGGGTCCGAGGCGCAGATGAGTGGGGCGTTAAGGTATTCGAGATTCCGCTGCCCATATCCAGGCCGCCTAAGGTTCGCAGCGGCAAAGACTACCTGAAGGCAAAAGCTGCTTTGCTACCCATCCGTCGTGACAGTTCCAAAGTTAATAGCGAAATTGCCAAGTTGGAGAAAGCACTACAGAATGTTGCATCCGAAAGCGCGCCCGCCGGCAATGTGAGCCGCGGACAGCATGGCCTCCAATTTCAGACAACATTATTGGTGAAACGCTCGAACCAAACAAAGCTTGAATCTGTGCTGGAGAAATTTGCCCGCGATTGGACATCTCAGCGACGCATCGAGTGCACTGGCCCCTGGCCGCCATATTCGTTTATCTCGCGACCTGATGACGGAGCGAGATCCAAGTGAGTTCGCCGGCAAACACGGTGATTTTTGCGGGAGACGATCCGAGCGACGAGTTCACGCTATTGGACATTCTCGATCACGTTCTCAATCAGGGCGTGATTATTCGCGGAAACCTGATCATTTCGCTCGCCGGAGTTGATCTCGTTTATGTTGGTCTCGATGTGATTCTTACATCCATCGAAACTGCGCTGAAGCACATGAACGCCGCGCTTGCGCCGGACAAATAACTGCCGTTTACGGCCCAATTTTCATACAACTTCCGCCCATACAGCTCTGACCGATGCTGCAGGAATTTCCGCATCGCCCACAGTTCTGTGAGTCAGTGATGAAACTAGCATCGTTGACGCACTGACCCATGCACGATGAGTATCCAGGCGCGCAACTGCAAGACCCACCGGTGCAGGATTCAGAAAACGAACAGTAGTTTCCGCAGCGGCCGCAATTGTTGGAGTCATTGATGAATTGGATCGTATCGACGCATTGCCCCTGGCACCACTCCTGCCCCGCAGAGCAACTCGCCAGTCCAGTCGCCGGATTCGGCGCAGTGGTTCCCTGGTTCATCGGCACAGGGCGGCACTGTGGAATTGGCGGGGGTGCTGGGAAGTTGCTCGTCCACCCACATTGAATCGCCGTATGCCAGGAACGTTGCTCAAAATTTGTTGAAGATGTGTAAAGGTATGTAGCAGACGCGCGTCGGCGGTTGTCTGAACCGAGCGTCAGTCGCCACTTGTTGGGTTCTGAGTTACAGCAAGTACCATGCGCGGCTCGGGCTTACGCGATCCATGGGCGAAGGCGTGCAGCAGGGCGATGACGCTGGCGTAAGCGGCGGTAATTCCCAGGGCAACAGATCCAGCGACGGTGAAGCTAACTACAAACGCAACCAACAGACTCCCCAAGTTCGGCCTGCCTTCCCGTCGCTCCAGCAGCAAGAAAAGAAACGGCTTAATTCCGGACCAACAACCGGCTGAAAGCTAAGCCAGGCGAGACCGGTACGCATTTCACTTTACTCGCGTTGACGCTCGCCGCTGTTTACAAGTAAGATACGTGAGTAAAGCTGCGCATTCCCACTTTCCAACATATCTGTGGGGCCGTCCACGTTACGAAGGTCCAACGGTCAGTCGAACAATGCCCATCAAGGAAATTTCAGTTCGCGGCGCTCGGCAACATAACCTGAAAAACATCAGCGTTGACATACCGCGAAATACGCTCACGGTCATCACTGGGTTGAGCGGTTCGGGTAAGTCTTCCTTAGCGTTTGACACGATTTATGCCGAAGGACAGCGACGTTATGTGGAGACGCTCTCGGCCTATGCGAGGCAGTTTCTCGACCAGATGGAACGGCCGGATGTGGACTCGATCGATGGCCTGAGCCCTTCAATTTCGATCGAGCAAAAGACCACCAGCCGCAGCCCGCGATCGACCGTCGGAACGATTACCGAAATTTACGACTATCTCCGGTTGCTGTTTGCCTCAATTGGCGTGCCGCATTGTCCCAAGTGCGGGCGGACCATTTCGCGTCAGACCGCAGCCCAGATTGTGCAACGCGTGATGGCGCTGACGCCGGAAGACCGCGTCATGGTGCTCGCACCCATTGTGCGCGGGCGAAAAGGTGAATTCAAAAATGAAATGGAGAAACTTGTCGAGCACGGCTTCACACGGAGCCGGATCGACGGCGAGCTGGTCAGCCTGGAAGACGAAATTCAGCTCGACAAGCGCAAGAACCACACGATTGAGGTTGTGGTTGACCGCCTGCTGGTAAAACCGGGAATCGAGCAACGGCTGGAAATGTCAATCGGATTGGCGATGAAGCTGGCCGGCGGCCTAGTCCAGGTTGCCATTATCGGCGGCGATGAGCAGTTATATTCCGAGCGTCTGGCGTGTCCGGATTGTGGCATAGATGTCCCCAAGCTCGAGCCGCGGTCGTTCTCATTCAACAGCATGTATGGAGCGTGTCCGGAGTGCCACGGACTCGGCAGCACTTACGACTTTGATCCCGCAAAGGTGATCAATGACTGGTCGAAGCCCTTGCTGGAGGGTGCACTCGGACCGGGCTCAGCTTCCCAGAATTTGATCCGTCAAATCAAGATCGTTGCCGCAGCGTACGGAATTGGCTTGAGCACGCCTTTTGAGAAGCTGCCCGAGAAAATCCAAAATTTATTTTTTTATGGTGAACCGAACGGACGTGGTAAGACGGGATTTTTTGGAATCTTCGCGTATTTGAGAAAGAACCTCGATGAGTCGAGCTCAGAAGGTTACCGCGATTGGCTGATGGAGCACATGTCAGCGACCGAGTGCCCGGTGTGTCATGGCAAGCGGCTTCGTCCGGAGAGCCTGGCCGTGCAGGTGGAAGGCATGTCCATCGCGGACTTCACGGCGATGCCGGTTTCGCGGGCGCTCGAAAAAGCAAAGAGTATCAAGCTGACGGGCCGCGAGGAACAGATTGCAGGGCGAATCATGCAGGAGATTGTCGAGCGCCTGCAATTCTTAAACGCGGTCGGCCTTGGGTACATCTCGCTGGACCGCTCTGCCGCGACTCTCTCCGGCGGCGAGGGACAGCGAATCCGGCTGGCGACGCAGATAGGCTCCAAGTTGCGTGGCGTCCTTTACGTGCTCGACGAGCCGTCGATTGGTTTGCATCACCGCGACAATGGACGACTGCTGAATGCGCTCGAAGAGCTGCGCGACCTGGGAAATACGGTGCTGGTTGTCGAGCATGATGAAGAAACGATTCGCCGCGCGGACTATGTCGTTGACCTCGGGCCGGGCGCAGGGCGTCATGGCGGCGACGTTGTGGCGCGAGGGACCCCGAAGGAAATTACGCTCGCTCCGGAGTCACTCACCGGCGCTTACATCTCGGGCGAGAAGCAAATTGAAATGCGTCCGGAACGGCGCAAGGTGAATGGGAGCGCGATCACCGTGCTCGGTGCGCACGAGAATAATTTGAAGAATGTGGACGTGAGTTTTCCCCTGGGAATGATCAATGTTGTGACCGGAGTTTCGGGGTCCGGCAAATCCACTCTGGTAAATGACATTCTCTACCGCGCGCTGGCGAAGTCTCTTTATCGCTCTCGCGAAAGGGCCGGCGAGCACAAGGCGATTTCCGGGGCGGAGAACATCGACAAAGTCATACGAATCGATCAGTCTCCAATTGGGCGAACTCCGCGTTCGAATCCGGCCACTTACACCGGAGTTTTCACCCATATTCGCGATCTCTATGCCATGCTTCCGGAGTCACGCGAGCGCGGCTACAAGCCAGGACGGTTTTCATTCAACGTGAGGGGTGGCCGCTGCGAAGCATGTCAGGGCGAAGGTCAGCGCCGCATCGAAATGAACTTTTTGCCGGACGTGTATGTCATCTGTGAAGTGTGCGGCGGCAGGCGCTATAACCAGGAAACGCTCGCTGTAAAGTACAAGGGTCATTCGATTGCCGACATCCTGGAAACTCCTATCTCCGAAGCGCTGCCAATTCTGGAGAATATTCCCCAGGTGCGGCAACGGTTAGAGACGTTAATTGATGTGGGACTTGGATACCTGCATCTAGGGCAGTCCGCCGTCACTTTATCCGGGGGCGAAGCGCAACGAATCAAGCTCGCACGTGAGCTAAGCAAACGCCAGACAGGGCGAACACTCTACCTGCTCGACGAGCCTACGACTGGCCTGCACTTCGACGATGTCCGCAAGCTGCTCGAGGTATTGCACCGGCTTACGGACCTCGGGAACACGATCATCATTATTGAGCACAATCTGGATGTAATTCGGAACGCAGACTGGATCATAGATCTTGGTCCGGAAGGCGGCGAAGAGGGCGGCAGGATCGTTGCGCAGGGGACACCGGAGCAGGTGGCGAGGAATAAGAAATCGTACACAGGGCAGGCCTTGGCACAGCACTTCGCTACAACGCTGAACCATCAGCAAACAGCAGTGAGCTAGGACATCGCGGATGAGAGTGTCCGCGCTACATGAATATCCGCCCGGCACTGATATTCGTGTAAATTCAGATTATGTTGCAGGATTCAGAGTCGAGCGGAACCGAGCAGGACTACATTTCGGCTCCGGTTGAGAACAGGCCTACTCCTGAACCCAACCCGCCGCCCGAGAACCCTCCCTTCGGCGGAGTCGAGGTTTTGCAGATCGGGCTGCTGATGTTCGTTGTGCCGATTATCGTAGCGCCGTTCTTCGTCTTACTTCTGCATAAGCTACTGTACCCGCAATTGTCACTGACGCAGATTGCATTAAAGCCATGGGTGTTGCTTGGCCCGCAATTCGTGTGGTTCACGATCATCGCGCTGTTTCTAGTCGACTACATTAAAGTTAAATTTCACCAGAGCTTGTGGCAGGCGGTGCGATGGAATTGGCCTTCGCAGCGATGGCCTTCACTGCTCGCCATAGGCTTCGTGACGTTGCTGGCTTTGCAGGGGCTCGAGCGGCTGCTTCCCTTGCCGAAGAAAAGCCCTTTCGATCAATTCTTCAATCGTCCGCTCGATGCATATGCCTTTGCGTTTCTTGCAATTGCTTTCGCTCCCTTCATGGAAGAGTTGTTCTTTCGCGGGTTTCTATACCCGGTTCTGGCGCGAAAGCTCGGCATCGTCTCAGGAGTTTTGCTGACGGCGCTCACATTCGCACTGATCCATGCCCCCGAATACAAGGCCTGGGCGCCGGTCCTAATCATTTTTGTTGTGGGAATCGTGTTGACTATCGTTCGGGCCAAAATGAAGTCAGTGGGAGCGAGCTTCATCGTTCATTCGATCTACAACGGTATTCCCATCGTGGTCGCGATCGTTGCCAGCCACGGCTTCAAACATCTGGAAAAGCTGGCTCAGTGACTCTGTTATCTTAGGAATTCATGGACTCTCCGCGACAGGAATTGGCGCGTCTACTGGCCACCAAGTCATTTCGCCTTGGAGATTTCAAGCTCTCATCGGGTGGCCGCAGTGACTATTACATCGACTGCCGGACGACCACACTCGATGCGCGTGGCGCGCAACTCACGGGGCAAGTGTTCCTGGAGGAAATTCAGCGGCGCGGATGGCATGCTGACGCGATCGGCGGGTTAACGATGGGAGCGGATCCGATTGTGGTCGCGGTGGTTGTAACCAGCGGAGACCTATCCGGATTTCTCGTGCGCAAGGCAGAGAAGCAACACGGAACTTCACAGAGAATCGAAGGCTTTCGCCAGAAAGGCGCGAGGGTAGTGATTGTCGATGATGTCTGCACGACCGGAGCATCGACAATTGAAGCGATTGCTGCGGCACGCGAATTTGGGTTCGAGATTGTGGGTGTCATGTGTCTGGTGGAACGTGAAGAGGCAGGCGGGCGAGCGTACGTGGAGAAAGCCGCGACCCCGGCGCCGTTTGTTGCTGTTTTCACCGCGAGTGATGTCAGGAGGGAGCATTTAGCACTCAACCATCAGCATTCCGTCGTCAATTGAGTCAAATGCCAACTCTGTCTCGCCGGGGACGGGATACGCGATGAACGACGCTCGAAGTTTTCAGTGAATCAATGACTGAGTGACTCAAGATTCAATTTCTATGATCCAAACTTTGGAATGGACGGACCGCGGAGTGCGCTTCATCGATCAGACGAAGCTGCCGACCGAAGAAACATACGTCACCTGCAAAACGTATCAGCAAGTCGCCGATGTGATCCGCAATATGGTGGTACGTGGCGCACCGGCGATTGGAGTGGCAGCGGCGATGGGAATTGCGCTTGGGATCAAGGACTCCAAAGCTGAGACGACGGGAGAGCTGAAACGAGAATTCGATCAAGTGTGTGACGTAATCGGTAAAACTCGCCCTACGGCAGTGAATCTGTTCTGGGCGATCAAGCGTATGCAGCAGAAATTTGAACAGCTGCGCGTTCGTCCGCCACAACAGATCAAGCAGGCGCTTGTTGAAGAAGCCCAGCGCATGCACGCTGAGGACATCGCCATCAACAAGGCAATGGGAAAACATGGGGCAACGTTAATGCCTGCGACCGGCGGTGTTCTGACTCATTGCAATGCCGGCGCACTGGCCACGTGTGGATACGGGACCGCTCTTGGCGTGATCCGCGCGGCAGTGGAACGAGGCAACAAAATTCATGTGTACGCAGACGAGACGCGGCCCTTCCTGCAGGGATCACGCCTGACTGCGTGGGAACTGATGAAAGATGGGATTCCGACAACGGTTATTTCTGACAATATGTCAGGCGCGATGATGCGCCAGGGAAAAGTCGGGGCGGTAATCGTCGGCGCGGACCGGATCGCCGCGAATGGTGACGTTGCCAACAAGATCGGAACTTACACCGTTGCCGTGTTGGCAAAGGAGCACAACATTCCCTTTTACGTTGCAGCGCCAATCTCGACGGTAGATCTAGCCACTCCCGACGGCAGCAGGATCCCGATCGAGCAGCGAAGCGCAACCGAGGTCACGCACATTGCTGGTAAAGCAATCGCGCCGGACGGAATCCAGGTGGAGAACCCGGCCTTTGATGTCACCCCCGCCAAATACGTTACCGCGATTGTGACCGAGCGCGGGATTGCACGTGCGCCTTACGAGCACTCGCTCAAAAAACTGGCCCAAGCAGAAGGCGCTACAAACGCGAACTAATCCAGCCACTCGGGAGATTCAAGCGGTCTAGTCTTACGAAGGTAATCTGCCCAAATGCCTTTACTGAGGACTTTCGAGTAAAAATCCGATACAACCTAAGGACACGCTGGTCGAAGTGTCTTTCGCGAGGGTATGAAATGTCTCAGGTAAGGCAAGAGCAGCCATCAATGTTGGCGCGGGCTGAAGCCATACAAAGACAGATCCACGAACTCTCAAGCCGCGATATGCAACTGTGGTCGATTGCGACCCTGGTTTTTCTGGTGCTTACCGCCGGATTCCTCGCATTGGTGGCGCCCAATTTAGGCCTGTCTCAACACGTGATACGAATTGAGCAAGGATATCTTCCGCAATTGGTTTTTGGCCTGATCTGCCTGGTCGTACTTTTCAATATTTACCTGATGGCGCAACGTGTCTCACTGAACTCGACCCGCAAGGCATTAATCAGCGAGCTGGTTCTGAATGAAAGGCTGGAGAGTCTTTCGCTTATCGATCCGTTGACACAGTTATTCAATCGCAGAGCGCTCAATGAACTGATCTCGCACCAGCTGGCACGCGCCAATCGCATTGGCAGCTCGGTTACGTTTCTGACCATTGACATTAACGGTTTTCGCGAACTGAACTCTAATCTCGGGAGCATGGAGGGCAATCGCGTGCTGACCGATTTTGGAAGGATGTTAAAACAAATTTTTCGCGGCGGAGACCTCATATTCCGGCAAGGCGGAGATGAGTTCCTTGTTGTAATGCCCGACACGACCGAACAGGATGCCGAATTTCCCTTGCAGAGACTACTGGGAGTGGTGGAGCAGTGGAACGTGGAGAATGGAAATCGCTACAAGCTTTCTTTCACTTGGGGACTAGCAGGGTACGTCACAGGTACTGGAATTGAGGACGTTCTTCGTACCGTCGACCGCAAGCTGTACCAGAAGATGCATAATCTCGCGCCGGTGTTTTGAGCTATACCCTGTCCGCCAGATCCAATTCCAGAGTTGGACTTCTCGAATCTTCGCTAGTTTCCAATTCAACTGTATTCATCCACGTGCAGTTATGAGGAGTTATTTCGGCTGGAATGCTTCCGCCCGGCTCAGGGTGAGGACAACTGTTTGCGCCAGGCGCTCGACGACCGCGAGATCCCCGTCATCGAAGGCGTAGGCACTGGAAGAGAAGACTTCCAGCAGACCGATATTTTCTCTTTCGTAGAGTATGGGAGCGGCGAGAATCGAACGAACGCCCAGTTCTTGGCAAGCCTCAGCCTCGACTCGCGGATCGATTTCGGTATCATCGCAGCGTAGTGGCTTACCCAGGCGGATACACTCGCCGCTGAATCCTGCCATTACATTCACTTTCACGCCAATCGGGGGAACGCCGGTTCCTGCTACCGCGTGGCAAACCATTCCGTTCTGATGCGCAAGAGCCACTGCGGCGCCCGTGCCGCGGGTAATCGAGCAAGCCCGGCTCACGATCAGATTGAGGGCGGCATTCAAATCGCCTCCCAATGATTTGAATTCGTATTGGACCGTTGTGGAGGGTGATTCCTTGGAGTCCCCGCCAGCGGAGGTTTCCAGGCTTAAGGCCACTGCCGTTCCGTCCGTGCCTGCTGCTGCCCCGCGCACTGCTGGTTGCTCTCGGACCACCCATCGTGGCGCTTTCCAGCTCCGTTCTGACGCGTGTTGCGAAAGCCATTCCCGCAGGCGCGTACGCGCTTCTTCCGGCAGGTCAGAGAACCTGACCCCAGCCCGTCCCAGCGCATCAGCCCAGGCCACATAACCTGTTGTTTCCAAATAGACGGCCGGCTCTCCGAGTGAAACATGCAGCGGCACTCGGCTGTTGACCTCGAGCGGCGCGAGCGTCTGCATGGCCATTCCCTCCTCGCTCAAGTCAAGGATCATCCCGCCAGTCACACCGTCAAAACTGGCAAAGGCCGGCGTATTGACTTTCTGCCGAAGCGAGTGGCGCCTCTCGATCAAAAGGTGGTGATTCACAGCAGACCCCAATTTCGAACAGTTTTGCGGGCGGCTGGCCGGTAGCGGCTCAGTTCATCATGGTTGGAAGTTGCTGGAATGAGAAGTACACAAGCGGGTACATACCTACCGGATTCATGGGCGAGAAATCCGTTTACTCAGGCGAGCAGATGTCCCTCACCCGAAATTCAGTGCCTGGATTCACTCATATCTCAGCGCTTCCACCGGATCGAGCTTGGAAGCGCGTAGGGCCGGAACCAGGCCGCTAATGACTCCGACCAGCAGCAGAACCATGCTCGAAATGAAGAGAGTCATCATGGAAATGTGAAGGTGAATGTCGCCCTTGCCGGAGGTGTCCTCGAAGAGCGGACCCATCATAGGCAAGGTACCGACAGCCGCGGCAACGATGTACGAAACAAAAACACCAATGGCGCCACCCAGCAGCATGATCAGCAGCGTTTCGGCGAGGAATTGCAGCTTGATGTGACGTTTCCTTGCTCCGAGCGCGCGCCGCAACCCGATTTCGCGAATTCTCTCTTCGACGGAAACCAGCATGATGTTCATCACGCCGACTCCGCCGATCCCAAGTGTGAGTGCGCCGATGAACGTGAGCAGAACTTCAAGGCCGATAGTGATTGCGTCGATCACGGGGCGGAATTCGTCGCGCCCGAACATCTGAATCGCTTTCGGGTCAGTTGGCGAGAACTGCTGGCGAGTGGCAATCGCGGCGAGCACCTGTGCCATGGCCCGCTTCTCAAATTGTGGAGCAATTGGCTGAAAGACCAGAACTGCGGCATAGCGCGTGTTCCACAGGTCTCCGGCGGTTGAATAGGGAATCCAGGATGAGTCGTCGTCGCTGGAAAAATAATTGCTGAGCTGAATCTTGCGCGCCATTACCCCAATGACGGTGAAACGCACGCCCTGAACCAGCACCGTTTCGCCGACGGCTGGACGCCCGCTGAATAGGTCTTCTTTCAATTTGCCACCCAGGAAAATTACCCTGCGGCGCTCCAGTTCGTCTTCGGCATCGATCCAGCGGCCTTCTTCGGGGACTTCGTTGCGCATCTCACCATATTCGGGACAAACGCCGCGCACCGGGTCCGTACCGACCATGCGATTCCCATACTGAATGCTCGGCCGTCGTACCGTTTCAAGGCAAGCGTATTTCACGAGCGGCGCCGTGGCCTTGATCATTTCGATATCTTCTTTTTCGAGCCTGACCTTCTTGCCCGCGCGCTGGCCGCCAGGTTGTTCGCTGGTCTGTTGTGGCCAGCAGATAACAACGCTCTTCCCGAATGCGTCAAAGCCGCTGACCAGAATGTGCCGGAAGCTGCTGCCATAGGCGATGAGCAGCGTTACAGTCGCGATTCCCCAAACAATGCCGAGCATAGTGAGAAAGCTGCGCGTGTAATTACGCTTCAGCGCTATCCAGGCTTCGCGAATGATTTCGGTCAACATAGAAAAGCAGTGGCTGGTGGTTCGTGACTAGTACGCTGGCGGTCAGTATTTTTCCTATGCAGCGCCCCGTCAGTCACGAACCACGATCCACGAATCACCCTTATCCCCCTGCCTCAAACCTCAACGCCTCAATCGGATCGATAGAAGCCGCTCTGCGCGCGGGATACAGCGCAGAGAGCACTGCGATTGTGCCCAGCATGCCGCAGGCGAGGAATCCAGAGGTCCATGTCGGAATCAGGCCTGCAAAGAAATCCGGCATAGGAAGCAGGTTTACCAGCCAACACAGTCCGTAGGCGATGCCCAGCCCAATGCCGCCGCTCAGCAGAGCAATAACCATTGCCTCGACAAAGAACTGCTTCAGAATTACATTCGACTTTGCACCGAGCGCTTTGCGCACGCCAATTTCGCGAGTACGCTCACGCACCGCGACCATCATCACATTCATCACGCCAATGCCGCCGAGAAATAACGTCACGAAGCCCACCGCGCCGAGAAAATACTTCATGCCGTTCGTCATCTTCTCGAACGCTTTTGCTTCCTGCACGGTGTCCCAGATGGGACAGGCTTCTTTATCCAAAGGATCGTAGTGATGCATACGTGCCAACGCCACTCGAATTTCCTGTTTACAGGTTTCGTGCTGCTCGACTGAACGTGGCGTAACCAGCATTTGATCGAATGTATGTGCGGTCCCCGGCGGCTTGTCGGGGAAGTCGCGGCGCATAGCGGAAAAGGGCACGAAGATCTTGTTTACGTCCCAGCCGTCATAGCTCGAATCCTGCTTTTTCTTGGCCATGACGCCAATCACAAGAAACGGCATTTCGTTAAGATAGACGTTTTCACCGATTGGATTGCGGCCCTCAGGAAACAACTGTTTCGCGGCATCGGTGCCGAGGAATGCGACTCGCCGGCCTGCGTTCTCGTCGTCCCAGTTATAGAAGCGGCCCGAGCCAACGGTGAGACTGCGAATATCACCGAACTCCGGATACGAACCGGTCACGAGGAATGCAGCATTGTTGTAGTTGCTGTGCGTGCGTACATCACCAGTTTCCAGTTCCGGCAGCGCGTACTGGCAATCCGGCGACTGCGACTGGACAGCCTGGACGTCGGCATCTTCCCAGTGCACGATCCGTCCCGCTCGTGTGCCCCCCGCCTGGAGGCTGGTGCGGCCGTGGAAGACGATCATGATGTCCTTGCCCAAGGTCTTGGCTTGCTCTGCCTGGCCTTTGCGGAGGCCCTCACCCGCGCCGACCATCAGCACGATGGAAACGATTCCCCAGGCGATGCCGAACATGGTGAGAAAGGTTCGCAGCTTGTGCGACCAGAGGGTGCGAAAGACGTCGAGAATCAGATCACGCAGGACCATAGTTACATGTGTGGCGCGGACACTCTTGTCCGCGATTTGTCTTGCGGCCATCTGCTGCCGATTTGGGGCGCAGCGCTTATCCCGCAATCACACGATTTGGACGCTCGCTCCGGCCGAAAGTAAGCCGGGAGCGCTGTCATAGACTGGTACGAATCATGGCCGCGTTTTGTTCAAAGACTTGCGAAGACTAGCCGGCCGTGTCGGAAAGGGGTCTCGACGACTCAGGCACTGCTATAGGCTTGAAATAGAGCCAACGCAAGAGGGCATAGCATAGTAGCAGGAGGCACACCCCTCTCACTAACTCCGGCATAGCTGCGGCAAGAGGGGAACCCGACAGATGTACACGCTCGGACATTCCGGGAAACTCGTAGCGTTGAACCCATATTGCCAAGGGTGCAGTAACAATGCCAGTTAGGTGCATCAGACCCTGAGCTAATAACCAGCCAAGGCCGATAGCCCCAATGTAACTTCGCACTAAAGCAATCTTCAGGCGATCAAGCATCCTTGTATCCGAGGTTTTCGATTTTGCGAATACTGCGAGACAACCCACACCCGTAAAGATAGCGGGAGAGTAGGAAGCCGAGAAGAAGGCTGAGTGCAGCTTCGATCAAATATGAAGCTGGTATGAGTAGGGTCAGCTTATCGCCGCGAGTCAGGTTAAGGCCCGAAATATCGCCGGTCACAACCATCGTACCGAGCTTCGTAGCGATTGGCCAAACTGAATCCCATACACCTCGGAATCCTAGGTCCATGGCCCAGACGAGAAGGACGGCGATGGATATAGCGCCCACGCCGGTCCTGGCCAATATTTCGCGCATAGAGTTTTTCAAGACTGGTTACAAGTTAGATGCATGAAGTGACTGAATGCTACACAGTGCTACGAGCACTAAGGAATATCGACTGATGTTCACCAAAAGTTTCGTTAGGATGCTTGCCACACCGCGTTGTCTAGTTTGAGACCTATGATCCAACGTCTCAATTCAGCGAACGCCAGCTCGCATTGCATTCTGTGCCTCTCCTGTCGGTCTCGAACCTTCTTTTCAAGTGGCGGCAGCAAGTCGAACGTGATGTTTGCCGGCTGGAACTTTTTCGGATCAGCATTCGTGACGTAGTGCACGAGCGAGCCCAAAGCAGTCGCGCGTGGCGGAGAGACCGGAGTTTCTCCCGAAATGAAGTGCGAGGCAAAAATACCCGCCAGCATTCCCGTTGCAATTGATTCGACGTATCCCTCGACGCCGCAAATTTGTCCGGCAAACAGAAGGTTCGGATGTTCCTTCATCTGTAGTGTCGAATTCAGCAGCGCAGGCGAATTGATGAAGGTGTTGCGATGAATTTGTCCGAAGCGCAGAAAACGGGCGTTCTCAAGCCCAGGTATGCGCTGCAGCACTCGCGCCTGTTCACCGAACTTCAGGTGATTTTGGAAGCCAACCAGGTTGTAGGAGTCGGCGCGCAGATTTTCCTGGCGGAGTTGCACGACTGCATGCGGCGGCTTGCCGGTACGAGGATCGCGCAACCCGACGGGCTTCATCGGACCGAAGCGCAGCGTGTCACGCCCGCGGCGGGCAATCTCTTCAATAGGCAAACAGCTTTCGAAATAGTTGAGCTTCTCCCAATCTTTGGCTTCGACCGATTCTGCCGAAATCAGTGCGTCGTAAAAGCAGTCATATTCTTCTTTTGACATGGGGCAGTTGATATAGTCGGCCGAGCCTTTGTCATATCGAGCCGCGAGATAGACCTTCGACATGTCGATCGAATCGGCCTCCACAATCGGGCTGATCGAATCGTAAAAGTACAGTTGCCTATGTGGCACGGGCGCCCCCGCCCGCGAAGGGTCGTGCTCGCTCAGTCGAGCGATCTCATTAGACAGTGCATCTGACGTGAGCGGGCCGGTTGCAACAATCGTGGGTTCATCGTCCTCGAGGCTCTCAACTTCTTCGCGCCGAACATTGATCAAAGGTTCATGAGAAATTGCCTCAGTTACCGTGTCAGAAAATTCGGCGCGATCGACCGCGAGAGCGTGCCCTGCAGGGACTGCGCACCGTTTGGCAATATCGATCAGCAACGATCCGGCGCGCCGCATCTCTTCCTTGAGGAGCCAGGGTGCCGTGTTCTCGGACTCAGATTTGAGTGAGTTCGAGCAAACGAGTTCGGCAAAGTCAGCGGTCTGATGGGCGGGCGTGGACTTCACCGGGCGCATTTCATAGAGCTCGACGGGAATCCCGCGACGCGCACACTGCCACGCTGCTTCCGATCCGGCGAGGCCTGCGCCGATGATTTTGATTCTGGTGATTCTTTTCACAAAAGATGCTCAGAAGATCTTAACCGCAGAGATCGCCGGCGAACACGAGATCGCGGGAAAAAGCTCAGGGCCCCTGACCCTCATTTCGCTTCAGCAATTCTCCGTAGCGCATTTTGATCAAACGTGACTGCTTTGCGCTCGTTCAGGAAAGTAGCTCCGAGCTTCTGGTAAAACTCAATCGCGGAGACGTTCCAATCGAGGACTTCCCAGCGCAGACCGAAACAACCTTCGTCAATCGCAAGTTGTGCGACTTCGCGCAGCAGCGCGATTCCAATTCCGTGACCACGAAATTTCTCCGGGACGAACAAATCCTCAAGGAATAACGCCGAGCGCCCTTGATATGTCGAATAGAAGTGGAAGAACGAGGCATAGCCGGCCGGTTCTCCGTTCCACTCGGCAAGCAAAGCGCGGAACTTGGGGTGAGGGCCGAACATATCGCGGAGGAGGTCCTGCTCAGTTGCGACCACGGCATCCGGTTTTTTTTCATACGCAGCCAAGCCGCGGATAAGTGAGAGCAGGCTGTTGATGTCGTTCGGGGTTGCTGCACGAATGTTTAGATCGTCCATTGATTCGAGTCAGTCAGAAAGTTTTTAACCGCAAAGGGCGCCAAGGTCTCGCGAAGCGCGCGGAGAAAAGCTGGCCCCTACGATCCAATTTCGACGAAAGTCGTCTTTACACACGCAATTCTGCCACAGTCGCTCCGGCGCCACCTTCATTCTGTGGGGGTTCGGAAACCGACTCCACATGCGGATGTTGCTGCAAAAATTGCCGCAGTGCTTTGCGTAGAATTCCCATGCCGCTGCCATGCACGATGCGAATCCGTGGCAGTCCGGCCAGAAATGCGCGATCTACAAATTTCTCCACCTCACGCGTGGCGTCGTCGACGGTGTGCCCAATCACGTTAATTTCCGACGGAACATTTTCGTCTCGTTCCAGGGCGACGGAAATGCCTCTGGCTCGCGCCGCCCTCACAGGGCTGTCCGCTGCCCGGCTAACGACTTCAGCAATGTCTTCGCGCGGGACGCGCATCTTCATTGCGCCGACCTCGACCTCGAAATGCTTATCATCCAGGCGGCGCGCGATCTTCGCATTCCTGCCAACCGATTTCAGTTTGACCAAGTCTCCTTCGAACACGTGCTCAACGAGGTCAGGACGCGAATTAGGATCGTTGCGGTCGGCGCCAGACAAATGCGCGACGACAGATGAATCAAACTGCTCGCGAAATTCCCGGTGCAATTTCGAAATGCGCCGCTCGGCGTCTTTTGTGAGCTTTTGGGCGGCGGCGCGGTCCTGAATTGCGCTCAGAGCTTCGCGAGCGTGATATTCGAAGTCGCGCAGCAGAGATTCCAATTTCTTTTCCAATTCGCGTGCTTTCTGCTGCTGCTCCCGCTTTCCCTCTGCACTTAGACGCAAGCGTTCACGATCCAGTTCTTCTTCCTTTTCGCGAAGTCGCAAGCGTTCTGTATCGGCTTGGCGCAGTTGCTCATGAAGCCTGTCCAGGAATTGGCTGACGTCACGGGACTGCGAACTGAGTCGCGCACGTGCCCACTGAATGATGTCTGGATTCAGCCCAAGCCGTTGCGCAATGTTTATGCCTGCGGACGCACCCGGCATGCCAAGCTTGAGCTCGTAGGTTGGCCTGAGCGTCGATTCATCGAATCCGACAGAAGCGTTGAGGACCCCTTGCGAGTTCGCACCGAAAACTTTGAGCGAAGTGTGATGAGTTGAAATGATGGTGAAACAACCCACATGTAGGAAATACTCGGCTATGGCAACCGCCAGCGCGGCGCCTTCTTCGGGATCAGTTGCCGAACCCAGTTCATCGAGCAAAACAAGTGAGTGTCTGGTCGCAGTCCGAGAGATGAAATCAATGTTGGTGACGTGCGCGGAAAAAGTAGAAAGATTCTGTTCAATGGACTGATAATCGCCGATGTCGGCCAGCACGGTATCAAAAACCGGCAGTTCCATGCGGCTTGCAGGCACGGGAATTCCAGATTGTGCCATCAAGACCAGCAGCCCGGAGGTCTTAAGCGCAACGGTCTTGCCGCCCGTGTTTGGGCCGGTGATGATCAGCTCGCGATTGCTTTCTACCAGCTCAATCGTGGTAGGGACAATTTCTTGGCGCTTCGTTTTGAGAGTGCGCTCTAGAAGTGGGTGTCGGGCGTGGTGAAGAATCAGGGCTGAAGCAAGGTCAACCTCCCCACCCTGTCGCAAATCACGCGACAAGAGTTGGGGACCTTCGGATGTGGTTTTAATGAAAGTGGGTGCAACGCAGTCGTACTCTTCTGCAAATCTAGCCTTTGCGAATTGCAGCTCCAGTTGACCGAGAATCTCCAAAGCTTTGGAAATATCGCCCGAAAGCTCCCCGACGTTGCGCGTCATTTCCAGCAGAATGCGATGGACTTCAACCTGTTCCTCGTCGAGGAGGCGAACGAGTTCGTTATTCTGCTCGATTGTTTCGAGCGGCTCAATGAAAACAGTTTGCCCGCTGGAACTGGTCCCATGCACCACGCCCTGCACGCGGCGCTTGTGTTCAGTTTTTACGGGGATCACAAAGCGCTCGCCGCGAACTGTGACTACATCTTCTTGTGTTGAGCCGCCTTCACTTAGCCGACGCAAATGCGACTGCAAGGATTGCTGAATCGCTCGGCGCTGCTTTTCGATTTCGCGACGAATACCGGCGAGCTCGGGAGATGCGTGGTCATCGAGAGTGCCATCGGGAAGAATCTTGTTCTGGAAAGCGCGGAGAAAATCTCTGAAGTCGGTAATTGCAGAGGAAAGTTCGCGGACCGCTGTCCAATCGCTCCTCATCGATTGCGGAGGATTGAAGGCAAGTTCGCGCCATTGTGCGGCACGATCGACAACCGTGATCACGTCCCGGATTTCCAACGTTTCAAGTGCCGCGCCGGAGATGCGCGATTTCTCCAGCAGCGTCGAGATATCCGACAGTCCGGCAAATTCGAAGTTCGCGCCCGTGCGCCGGAATTCTCGGATTTCCGCTGTAAGCTGATGTTGATTTTCTATCCACGTGAGGTCGGGCGAAGGAGCAAGTTCCACCACACAGGCGCGTCCGAGGTCAGAAGCGGCATAACCGCGCAGCAGATCGCGCAGAGGGCCGAATTCGAGGACCCCGGCACTTGAGTTCTGCATGAGGCGCGGCATCACCTCATGTTAGCGTAGGACGACTTTTATATCGAAGGGAAGTCCACCCAGTTCTCGCGAGACCGGCGAGAACCGCGGTTCGCTCTCATTCGAAATTATCGCTGTGGTGTGGCGGATGCGGTTGTGTTGTCGCCGATCGCATCTCCGGATAAAACCAATTCGACACGCCGGTTTTGCTGGCGGCCTTCGGGAGTGTCGTTAGTCGCGATGGGCTCAGTTTTCCCGAGTCCCCGGGCAACAATAGAATTTGCTGAAATTCCCTGCTGAACCAGGTAGTCGCGAACGGCGTCCGCGCGATTTTCAGAAAGCTGCTGGTTATATTCGTCGCCCCCAATGCTGTCAGTATGGCCTTCCACCTGGAGGTGCAGAGTCGGATAGGCGAGGACGATTCCTGAAACTTTTGCCAGTCGCTCGCGTGCTCCGGGCAAAAGCTCGAAACTGCCACTCTTGAAGAGAACGTCTGACATATTGGCGACTAATCCGCGTGCTGAGTCGCGAGTGGCAAGAATGGTGTTGAGTTGTTGCAGCAGTCGTGCGCGGAGCTCCTGCTTTTCCTTCTCCGCCTGCTCGCGCATCTGCTCAGCTTGCTGACGTAGCTGCTCAGATTGAGCCGCGGCCTGCTGGGCTTTGGCTGCCTGATCAGCGAGCGCCTGCTGTTGCGCCACAGCTTCGGCCTTAGCTCTTTCTGCTTCTTCCTTCTGGCGGGCCGCTTCCTGGGCTGCGGCTTCAGCTTCGGCCTTCATACGCTCGGCTTCGGCTTTGGCGGTCTCTGCCTGTTTCTGCGCTTCTTCAGCTTCAGCGCGACGCTTTGCTTCAGCTTCGGCATCTGCGCGGGCTTGAGCTTCTCGCTCCTCGGCGGCTTTCTTTTCTGCGGCGGCCTTGGCCTGAGCTTCGTCTTCGGCCTTCTGCTTCACGGCCATTACGCGGGCTTCTTCAGCGGTTTGCTCAGTTTCACGAGCGGCGGCTTCGATCGCAGTCTTGCCTTGCTTTTGGCGATAGGACTGCTCGGCTTGGCTTAGTTGCTGATCGGCCTTAGCCAGAATCGACGTCGCGTACTTCTCGCCGGCAGCAATATGCGCGATACGAACCGCATTTCGCGCTTCGAACAACTCCATAGGAGTGCTCCGGTCGATTCCGAAGATCGCGTCTTGAATGTGCGCGTTGACGGAAGAGTAAGTTCCCTTGCTCACCAGCGCGAATTTTGCGCTGATCTCTTCACCTTGCGGCACTGCGCCTTCCATCACCACCATGTTCCCGGGCTGCGAAACCTCGGAATAGGGTTCGGCAGTCACGAGCAAGCCGAAGGTCTGCATGTCTGTCGAAGTCTTGAGGTGCGCCTGGCTCTTGTCGAGCATCAGTTCGCCCAGGTTCACCGCGCGGCCCTCCGGCGACACCGCCCACAAAACGTAGGTGAGATACTCCATGCCGAACTTTGTGGCTTCATCTACGTTCTGGATCTTTGCGTCGATATTTACCGAGGTTTTCTTGGCTTCAATCTTCGCCTCACCGCTTGCGGACGGCATCAGATCCGTGGCCTGCAGTAGAACCTTGGTATTCGCGCCCGGTCGATAGTGCATTGCCTTGGTCGTGTGCGAAACACCGGCGGCATTGCTCGACGAATCGAACTGCGCCTGGGCGGCAAGCATCGGCACTCCAGCTACGAGCACTGCAAAGACAGAAAGCTTTTTCACGGTTTCCTCAATCCGAGGGAGGTTGAAGGATTTACTGTCCCTTAATGATGACGGGAACTTATTTCGCAGGAAAGAACAAGAAGTGATGGAACTTTGGTCATCTAAGCGGTGAAGACTTCATTCAGGCGAACAGTGCCTGATCAGCAAGGGCAAGTGAGCCATCAAGCGGGGACGCCGGACCTAAATGGCTCTTGGTTGGGGTTCCTACCTAAGGCAAGGAAAGCCTCAGTTTGTCGCAATCCTGGACTTTACTTCGCGCCCTGTTCTTTTGCCAGCCTGACCTTGGCGGATTCCAATTTTTTGGCAACACGGGCCTGGTCTTCCTGATCTACTTCCGGGGCGACTGTCTTGTTCCACTCTTCGAGTGCGCGTTCCCAATGGGTGGCGGCGAGTTTCAATCTTCCAGTCTTCTGGTAGAGATCGCCCAAGTGCTCCTGCACAGTCGGATCGGCACCCATGTGTTGTGAAGCCTTGGTCAAATTGTCTTCCGCGAGATCATACTTGCCCAGCTTGAAATAAGCCCAACCGAGGGAATCGAGATAAGCGCCGTTCGCCGGCTCCTGATCGACCGCCTTTTTGATCATTGCCAACGCATCCTCAAGCTTCATATTGTGGTCCGCGAGCATATAACCGAGATAGTTCAGCACGGCGCCATTATCAGGACTCTGAGTCAGAATCTTGCGAAAGGACATTTCCGCCTGCTCGTATTTTTTCTGCCGCTCGAGATTCGCCGCGCGCAGGAACTCGATATTTTGTTTGTCTTCCTGCTTGGTGGCGAACTGTGCGGCCTTATCAAGGGCAGCATCAGAATCGGACCAGCGCTTGAGCCGGCTATACATGTTAGCCAGCGCAACATATACTTCGCGATCATCCGGCGTGCCTTTGAGCAGTGATTTCACTTGCTGAAGACCTTGCTCCGGCTGTCCCATGTCCGCGATCTGGCTGGCATAGACCATCTTCAACCGACGGCTGTTCGGCAATTTCTGAGTGGCTTCGCGGGCGATGTCAGTGGCCTTCTGCCATTCCTTGTTCTCGCGGTATGTGTCGATCATGGCGCCGTAGCCGCGTTCTGCATTGTCATTGCCCAGGGTGAGCATCTGCTGGAACGTCTGAATCGCGGCCGGCACATTATTGTTGTCCGCATACGCAGAGCCCAAGCGCTCAAGAAAAATTCCCCGGTTGTCCTGTTCTTCCTGGGAGTATTTCCCATCCGGTTTCTCGGTCTTCTTCAGGAGGTCCTGCAAAGTAGAAATTGCGTCATCGTAGCGGCCCTGAATTTGATAGATAGTGGCCAGATCGTAGGAAATCTGCTCAGAGTCCTGCACCATCGACTGCGCCTTCTTCAGGTTCTGCAGCGCCAAATCGAGCTTGCCTTGCCTGCGGTAAATCTCGCCCATGCTGATGTAGGTACGAGCATCTTCAGGGTTGGCATCGGCAATGATTTTGTATTGTTGCAGCGCCTTGTCAGTCTGGCCGTCTTTTTCGTAGCTTTCCGCTAAACCACGAATGGCGTCGAGATTGTCGCGGTCCATGGCGATCGCGTGTTTATAGGACTCTATTGCCTTTTTGTAGTTTTTCTGCTGGTCGTACGTATCGCCCAGAGCGGCATACAACTTGGCGGAACGGCTAGTTTCCGGAACGGAACTCAGCGTCTCTGCGGCCTTGGCGCTGTCCCCCTGCTCGTTGTACAGCATTGCCAGAGAGGTGACAGCTTCCTCGGAGTCGGGCGCCAGCTTGACCGCGATCTTTTCTTCCTCTTCGGCCTTCTTGAGATCGTTATCCGCGTGATATAGGCGGCCTAACATGATGTGATCGTCGGCGCTATCGGGATCGAGCTTTACGATTTCCTGGTATTGCTCTATGGCGAGCTTGAGCACATTGTCGGAACCGCTGCCACCCTGCATATCGCCCAGCGAACGCAGATAAATATGTCCCAATAGACGGTGTGCTTCGAGATTGTTGGGATCGCGCTGCAGGATGTCTTGCGCCTCAGAGACGGCGTCACGAATCCGCCCGCTACGCGCATATAACTCCGCCAGACCCGAAGTGAGATATTGCGATGAAGGATCGGCTGCAATTGCTAGCCTGTATTCCTGAATGGCCTTGGTGATCAGATCGCTGCGGCCATACACTGCCATTTCCTCTTCGTACATGTGTGCCATGGTGAAGTGGTAGTAGGCGGCAGCTTTATCGATCTTGTGAGGCTCCGTCGCGGGACTGCTGGCTGCGGAAGCCTTTGTGGAGTCAGCGGGGTTCGGACTCTTCGTGTTCTGGTTTGCCGGGGGCGTTTGCTGGCCGAAACAAAGGCAAGCGCTTAAAAGCAGGGCGGCGAAAAGGCTTTTCATGAATTACCTGTGAACTCCCAAGGCCATAGCGATTGGATGCTGAACCGCTTGCGGCGGGTGCTTGTGGCTATTCTACCCTGTCAGGGAAGCGTCACGGGAACCAGCAGTAATGCGGAGTACCGAACTTGGGCCAGTTCGAGACGTTGCGGAACATTCAAATTGTGCGTCGGAGACTCACGCCCGACAGGAGCTTATTGCAATTCGCATCGAGACAGACAAATCGCGCTTGAGTTGTAACCGGCGTAATCGGAATCCGATCGTGGGTTCCGATAAAAATGTGAGATGGGCGCAAGGCGGATTAACTGGTCAACTGTGGAGAACGAAAATGCGCCAAGCTTTCTCGCAGTGTCGTCGGACAGGAGTTTCCGATCCACTCGGCAATCGAGGTGACTTTCGTTCCACGCCTTCTCTGCACTTTTTATACAAACCACGCAAAATTACCGCTCAAGCTCACCTCCACTTCCGCCGAAAGCGTTAAAATAAGTTTGGAAATCAACAACTTACGATTCCTGCAGTTTGGCATCGGAGTTGATATACGTCAGAGTAGGCGTCAGCATCTTAGGTTTAGCGTTTAAGGACGCCGGATTGGAAGCCTCAGAAAGCGCAAGTCTTTTAGAGGTCGCAGGTGGTACCAAGTTCTGGCTCAGCGTAGCGTCAGCGCTGGCCGGCACCTCCGAAGCCGGATAACAATGTCTGGCCCCCCGGTGAGTGCTCCCGTTTTCCAGGCGCAACAAAATCGCGATCACGCCCGCAAATGGCGTGCGGCGCGGAGTGGACCTGAGCACAGGCGAAAGGCTTGGCCAGGAGCTCCCCACGAAGTACCAGGAGGATGTTCGCAATGAGAAATCGCGCAGTGGTAGCGTTGTTCGTCGCATTCTTACTCTCTCTGCCGGCACTGGCCCAACAGTCGACCCCGACATCGAATGACCAGTCACAGGCGTCGTCACAAACCACCAACACCCAGTCCACGGCCAGCGGCGAGACTGCGACGGGAAAGGCCCCCTTGCAGTACGAGAGCCGCCAGGGCTTCTGGGGGAAGGTCAACCCCTTCGCTCGGAAGAAGTATGTCCAGAAGCAGACGCAGCCGATTCGAGATCGCGTGAACGAGCTCGATGAGCTCACTGCAGCGAATTCGAAGATGATCAAAGACGTTGATTCCCGCGCTCAGCAGGGTATTCAGATGGCCTCGAACAAGGCCAACGAAGCCGATCAGCACGCGGTCGATGCCGGCAACAAGGCCACTCAGGCGCAGAACACCGCAACCCAGGCCAATACTCGACTGACTACGGTCGAGACCGTTGTCAGCAACATTGACCAATACAAGTCGACCAATCAGACCGAGATTCGCTTCCGTTCAGGGCAGACCGTTCTGAGCCAGGCGGCAAAACAGGCAATCGATCAGATGGCCGAGCCGGTGAAGAACCAGCGCGGATACATCATCGAAGTCCAGGGCTTCTCTTCAGGCAAGGGACAGACTGCCATCGCGACTTCGCGCAAGATGGCCGATGCTGTTGTTCGTTACCTGGTCGAGAACCATGAGATTCCCGTGTACAGGATCTATGTTCTCGGAATGGGCAACGCCCCAGCGCAGACTGCGCAGAACGGCGAGAAGCCGAAGCGCATGAGCGGTGGCAGGGTTGAAATCAGTCTGCTGAAGAACGACCTTGAGCAGCTCGCGACGAATGGCACGAGCGGCACCACGCAGCAGTAAGCTGGTAACTTCATAACGTGGGCGGACTAGATAAACAATGTCCGCCCTTTTTATTTTCTGGCCAGATCCGACAGGTGCTTCCCTTGCTACTGGCTCGTTCGACAAAGCCAGCCAAAACGCCTCACCTGAGTTCTTCGGGAAAAGTTTGTCGAAGGTCACTTGATCCAAAAGTAAATCAAACCCCCAGCGGCGATAAAAATTGTCGCCGTGGTGAGCCATCCCAGAATATTGAGTGTTCGCGTATTCACCCATCGGCCCATGATGTGACGGTTATTAGTCATTCGCATGAGTAGCAACATCAAAAAGGGCGTGGAGAGGCCTTGGACAACGCCGGCCCACACCAGCACCCTGATGGGATTGAAGCCAAGGAAGTTCATTCCCATTGCCACGGCAGTGATCACGACAATGGCGGCGTAGAACGCGCGCGATTCACGCGCCGGGGTATGCAGCCCGTGCCGGAAGCCGAACGTCTGGCAGAGGTCGTAAGCGGCGCCGGCGGTCATTACAGGGACGGCGATGAAGCCCACGCCGATCATCCCGATCGTGAACAGCAACTCAGCAAATTTTCCTGCCAATGGACGGAGCGCCTGCGCAGCTTCGGCTGCGGTATTGATGTCAATTTTGCCCGCACGGAACAAGGTCGCGCCGGTCGACAACATGATGAAGTACATCACCATGCTCGAAAAAAACATGCCTAGACCGACGTCGTGCGCGGAATGACTGAGTTCGGCCTTGGTCGTGCCCATACGGTCCACCAAGCGTCGTCGACCCATGGAAATATCTTCTTCCACTTCCTGGTTTGATTGCCACGTATAGAGATAGGCTGAAAGAGAACTGCCGATGACCGCCACAAGAATTTCCAGGAAATCGCGATCCAGCCGAATTGTCGGAATAAGAGTTCCTTTGAGTGTAGAAATTATTCCGGGATGAGCAAGCAGTGCCGATCCCAAATAAGCCAGCAGCGCCAAGGCGAGCCAACGGAAGATGCTCCTGATCCGCGTGTACGAACCCCAAATCTGTAAAACAAGCACTGTGATGGTGATCGCCGCGACGATCAACCCGATCGGGATTGGCGCAATCAAGTGGAGGGCGGCGGCCATGCCGCCGATATCAGCACCTGCCTCGATGGTATTTCCAATAAGGACGGTGCCCAGAAAAACGAGCAGCAACCACCGCGGATAATGCTCGCGTATTACTGCGAAGAGGCCTCGACCCGTTACCTGACCCAGCTTCGAAGAGAGATACACGACCGCGAACATCATGGGAAATACGACCGGGGCAAGCCATAGCAGCGCAGGACCAAACTTGGCGCCCGCTGTTGCGTAGGTACCGATCGCTGAAGGATCGTCGTCGGCCGCGCCTGTGATCAATCCCAGACCTATTGAGCGGAACACGCCAGCGGGAGCTGGCTTGGGCATGTGTGCGGCGTATCGATCCTCGATAGAGGGATCGGGCTTACGCCGTTCCACCGGCACAGGGCCGTGCGGCGCTGAGTTCGATTCCTTTCGCCGGGGCGAGGGTCC
>DATBIE010000215.1:0-15566 GCA_036557105.1 Terriglobales bacterium | reverse complement strand
TGCCGAGGTATGCGGCATGAAGCGCCAGACCGTTCAGGATTTTCTTTGTGCGAGTGAGGGCCACCAGGACATAGAGCAGCCCAAGTCCGTATAGCACCAGAGCTACCCGCAGCCAGATGTTTGCCATGGTTTACAACCCGAGACGAGACGCTGTCTGCCGCAATTATAGCGGCTCTGGCCGGAGTAGATGGGTATCTAGGTCTGCCGGCAGCGCGCGACGACCATAGTGATGTCATCCCGTTGGACCCGGGAGCCGAATCGCTGTACTTCTTCTACAACGGATGTGAGCATTGCGTGAGGCGGCATTTCACGATGCGCGGCGAGGGTATCGACTAATCTCTCTTCGCCGAATTCTTCTCCATCTTCATTCAACGATTCGGTTACACCATCGGTGTAGAGTGCAAGAGTATCTCCTGCGGAAAGAGTGCGCTCCTCGGCAACGCAGGTGAATTCATTGAACATGCCTACCGCGGTGCAGGTAGAGTTCAGGGATTCAATGCTGCCATCTCTCCGAATCAATAGACCGGCTAGGTGGCCGCAGTTCGCATAACGCAGTCTTGCCTGTTTGTCATCGTATTCGGCAAAAAACAGGGTGGCGTATACCTCTTCGGTCGTATTTCCGTGGAACAATTTGTTAACCGACCGCAGGAAACGCTCTGGCTGATTGAGAACCAATGGCGCGTAAGGCCGGCTCCAGTAAGCTGAAACCTGATTGTGCAAGTGCGCTTGCAAGTTAGCCATGACGAGCGCGGCTGCGGTACCTTTTCCTGATACATCAGCGACTACCAGTCCCAGGCGATTGTGACCCAGGTCGAGAAAATCATAGTAGTCTCCACCCACATGGCGTGCCTGTATACAAGTGCCGGCGTATTCTAGCGTGCTCACCATGGGCTGTATTTGCGGGAACAGCCTCGCCTGCACCTGCCTTGCGAGTTCCAATTCATGCGCAGCTTTGAGTTCGTCCTCATGCCTTTTTATATGCTCGCGCCGCTCGGCATCGATTTCCGAAGCGACTTGCTCAAGAGCAAGGAGTTTAAACGAATTGCCATCGACATCTTCGAAGCTTGTGGAAACTGCTCCCCAGGAGTGCACCTGAGGTTCACAATGGAAGCGAACGCCACGATCGCGCCATTCCTTGTATTTCGCTCTAACGTCTTCGGTCAAAAACACGATCTCAGTGGACCGCCCAATGAAGCCGTACTCCGCGGAATCGGGTTTCGGCGAAGCGAGAGTGAGCAGAGCAGTGCCGTCCGGTGGAGTGACGGCTAGCCATCGCTCGCCAGACGGGCCAAAAGTATCGAAGGCAAGCTGGAAGCCCAGTTGGTCCCGATAAAAGTGAAGGCTGCGCTCTTGATCGCGGACAAATACAGTCACCGCGCCCAAGCGGATGTAGGGGTCCTGGCGCCCGGGATGAAAGCTGCACCTGTGAGCCTTGTAAACATGCACAGAACCAGCCATGCCCGAAATTATAGCGGGGACATTTTTCTTCAAGCAAAGCCAGCTGTCTTTTCGGATTGGCTAAGCGCTGCGCTTAGTCCGATCTGAATTGCGAGTAGCACGATTCGCTTTCGTGTAGCCCTTCGGCCGCTTCGCCGACTTCTCAGCAGGTCCGAGCTTCAAACGCCGCGGGCCGAATTCCTCCTTCAAAATGCCATCCGGCGGAGCGATGGTGGCACGCTGCTTGATCCTATCAAGAGATTCCGCAGGAAATTCTTTTACTGCCAGGAGTTCCTCCCAATGAGTGAAATAGCCATGCCGGTTGCGGTGATTCACGATCCGGTAGGCAAGGTTTTTTGCGATCCCCGGGATTTGGGTGAGTTCCTTGGTGGAGGCGGTATTGAGATTAATTGTGTCGGCCATGTCATTTGGGTTAGATGTGAAACTCTTCTTGAAGGTGTTTCGAGGAGTGATGGCAGTCAATCGATTGGTCGCCTGAGTACCGCGGGCAAACGGCCCGCCAGAGGCGGAATCAAATGACAACATCATGGTTTGTATGTACGTGGCGACCAGCGAATGCACCTTGTGACCACCACTGCGCATCCTCGGCTTAAAGCTAAGTTCGTCGTTGTTCCCGTAGTAATTCTGGCCGCAGTTGCTGTGGTGTTCGCTATAGTTTTGAAGTATCGATCACCGTTCAGGGAATCGGCGGTACGCGAGAGGCTTGCGGGAAATATCTCGGCGGACATTCGGTTCGGCAGCTTCCATCAGAAGTACTTTCCGCCTGGTTGCGTCGCAGAAGGGGTAATGTTCAACGCAGACCGGTCGAGCGCCCCACTCATTTCCATTCGCCGACTAACAATTACGAGCAATTTTGCCGGACTTATACGCCACCGGGTGAGTACGATTCGAGCAGAAGGAGTTCGTGTTGCCATTGCGCGATCTGATTTCGCGCGAACACGTTCCTCAAAACAGCCAATTACCGTGGACACCCTCATTGTCGACGAGGCCGAGCTTGACTTGGCTCAGGGGGAACGCGGGCCACCGCTAAGGTTCATTTTCCATACGTTTCGCCTAAAAAACCTCGGCGGGGAGGGAGTCACGCAATTTAACGCTGTATTCGACAATCCTTTACCCCAAGGATTAATTCGTACCTCTGGGCAGTTTGGACCTTGGAACGCAAGGAATCCGGCTTCGACTTCGTTAGCCGGAGAGTATTCGCTGGAGAACGCCGATCTTGGAGTTTTCAAAGCGATCGCTGGAAAGGTTTCCTCCAACGGGAAGTTCCGCGGAAGCTTTGCAGAGATTCTAGTCGAAGGTTCAGCCTCGACTCCGGAATTGCAGATCACTGACACTCACCACGGCGTGCCGTTGCAAACGCGATTCAACGCCATTGTTAATGCTACGAACGGCGAGACAACACTGAATGCCGTAAGGGCGAATTTCGGGCGAGATGTTATCAGTGCTCAAGGAAGCATTGATCGCAAGCATGACGGCAGACGCATGGCGATCCTCGATTTGTATTGCGACCACGGGCGCATCGAAGATACCTTCTACCCTTTTATTCACGGCCCGAAGTCACCCCTGCGAGGGGACATTGCATTTAAGATGCACGTCGCGATTCCCTCCGGACCGGAAGGTTTTCTCAAGAAGCTTGAACTCAACAGCTCGTTTCGAATGTGGAATGCGATGTTTACTGATCCTCTGACTCAAATCCGGCTGAGCAAGGTTTCAGAGAGGCCGCATCAGAAAGAGCCTGACGAGTTCGCCGCCAGCATGGACGGCCACCTTACGGTCAGTTCGGGCGTAGCGCATTTCTCCAGTTTGTCGGTTCAGGACGAAGGCGCCTCGGCGTGGTTCAATGGAAACTACAACCTGATTGATAAACGAGTGAATCTGCGGGGCAGCCTGAAGACCGAAACCAGCCTCACCAAGGCGACCTCCGGCATCAAGTCTGTTTTCGCTAAAGTTTTGGAGCCATTGTTCAAGAGACGTCCCCACCAGACAGTGGTGCCGGTGAAAATCGGGGGAACTTTTCAACATCCCAACTTCGGGCTGGACCTAAGTTCAAAAATGTGAGCGTCAGCGTTTCTTTGATTTCTTCTTGGGCTTAAGTGCGGCCTTCTTTGCAGAAGATTTCTTGATGGCATGAGGCTTGGCATTGGATTTTTTCGCGGCATTGCCTTTCACATCGGTGCTCTTGGCGGAGTGTACAGGTGCCGCCACAGGCTTAGCTTTTTCTTTCCCTTTGAGTTGAGTCTTCGTAGGTATTGATGCAGCGGCAGCAAGCTGGGCTTTGCCTTTCTTACCCGTCGCAGACAGAGGTGCCTGCGCCTGCGCGGCAGCGGCTTTGGCGCCCCGACCACGGCGAGGCGGTGGAGGAGGTGGCGGAGGCGGTGGCGCCAGCGGCTTGAGGAAGTTTAACCGCTCAGTGCGGGAACGCAGCTTGCCATCGAGCAACAGCATGAAAACGTCGTGGGTGATCTTGGGATATTCGGGCAACTGCGGCGTAATGAGCAGTTCGGTCATTTCGGGCAAAGGAATCTTTTGCTGAACTTCGCGCCACTTGGTGAAAAAGTTCTTGATCTTCTGCTCCACGGCCTGCTGACGAGTGGTCAAGGCAAGGAACAGCACCAGTTCCGGACGCGCGCTTGACAGGAGCTTCCAAGTTCGCGATGGAGTAGCGGCTTCTTTTCCGGTGAGCCGTTTTGCCAACTCTTTGGCGTGATCGTCGATGTCCCGCCATGCCTCAACCAGGTCTTTGCGGGGGATGAGTTTGCGGATGTCCGCTACTTCCTTGTCATTGAGCTTGTCAGTCAAGAAATACAAGACGATTGCAGCAGCATCGGGGGAATAACCCAACTCGTTCATCTGCTGCCGGGTCTTCATCAATTGCGTGAGACCTTCGGTATCAACCTTGCTGAGGGTCCAGTGCGAGCTCAGTACCTTCAGCCAGCCTTCCTGTTCCAAAACCCGAACCACATTCAGGGGATCATCTTCATAGGCGAGCTGCTCAATCTCGTACCCGATAGCGCGATTGGTAATGTACTCGATATAGTTGTTTTCCTTTGCCGAGTCATAACGCGCCTTGGTACGTTCTTCGAGTGGCCAGTGGAAACGCGCAGAAAACCTTGTTGCCCGGATAAGCCGTGATGGATCTTCAACGAAGGCATAGTTATGAAGAATTCGAACCAGTTTGGCTTCGATATCGGCGGCACCATTGAAGGGGTCCATTAACAGGCCCCGCGATCCCGGATTCAGGGAGAGCGCCATCGCATTTACAGTGAAGTCGCGACGGCGGAGATCTTCTATGATCGTGGCCGGGGCGATGATCGGAGGCTTACCGGTCTTCTCGTACCTTTCAGTTCGAGAACTACTGATCTCTGCGCGGACTCCGCCGGGCAAAGTGAGGTAGAGCACCTTGAAGTCATCATCGGCGCCGCCAAGTACCGAACCCGCGCGTTCAAATTCCTTTTGCAGCCTGAGCGGATTGCCCTGAATGGTGAAATCCAGGTCGCGGATGGGAAAGCCGCTAATGATGTCCCGCACTGCACCGCCGGTCAGATAGACGTTCATTCCGGCGTTCCGGGCAATACCCTGAACCAGGGTGACGCCCTTTTGCTGGTTCGGCGTTAGCCGGAGCTCCATTGTGTAGATGTAATCAGCCATTCTCGGTTGCGAACCGCCCTACGATTGCCTCATTCCTGGCAGAGAAGTCATACGCAACGACGCCCAGATATCCGCAGGTTTCCACAGAGGTAGCTGTGGAAATCCGGAAAATTGATTGTAAGTGCTTATATATGAAAAGGTTAGTTTCATTTCGAGAGGCCGGACGAACTACAAAAAATAACACAAGGTTATTGTTTTGGCTACTATGAAGCGAGATACCGGGATGATTTTCATTTAGAGGTGAGAGGATGAGTAGATTGAATGATTGAATTATTCATTCATTGAATCATTAAAAGTTGCCTTCTACTGGAGCTATCGGATCGCAGTGGTCGCTCTGCCTGACTGGGTGCCGGCTTTCGACTATTTGACTAGCGACAGAGGGCGAGAACCGACGGCCTTTCAAATGATTCAAAGATGCTTCGACTCAATCACTGAATTGTTACATGCCTTCTACCCACAAAAAAGTGGTTGTTCGAAAGCTTGATCGAGACACGATCAACGGCTATGTTGCGCCCGCGCATTTTGTTCGGGATGGCAAGCTTGAACTTCTGAACACTACAGGCAATGTCGTGGCAATCGACGTCTCGGAAATCAAGTGCGTCTTTTTCGTGCGCGACTTTGGCGACTCCGATTCGCTAACCCGCAAGACCTTTACGACCCGCCCGCGCGCTGAAGGCCTTTGGGTGCGAATCAAGTTTAGAGATGGCGAGGTCCTCGAAGGCCTGATGCCGAATGACCTGAGCCTGACGACCGCAGAAGGGTTTCTCATCAATCCTCCGGACCTGAGGTCGAATGTTCAGAGGATGTTTGTGCCCCGAAGTGCGCTGGAATCCCTCAATGTCCTTGCAGTCATTGGCGCCACCAAACGGCAGCGGAGAGGCCCGGCCGACGTCCGCCAAGTGCCCATGTTTGGCGAGTAGAGCGGTCGCGGGGAACATGGGTCGAAGCAAGGGGCATCGCATCTAATATGTTAGGCTTCTACCAATAATGGGCCCGGTGCCCAGTGAAGGACTCCAGAGTTGATCGATAAAGCACTAGGCAAGGTCTTCGGGACCAAGAACGAGCGCGAAGTTAAACGTTTGCGGCCGCGAGTCGCCGCCATCAATGCGCTCGAATCCGAGATACAAGAACTCTCGGATGAACAATTGCGTGCCAAGACCGATGAGTTTCGAAAGCGCATACAGGACCGCTTGAGTCGGATCCCAGATGAACCGGATGCCGACTTCGACCGACAGAAGGAATTAGACAAAGAGCGACTCGATGCGACGAATGAAGTCCTGGACGAAATTCTTGAGGAAGCCTTTGCTGTAGTTCGTGAGGCCGGCCGCCGGATACTCAACATGCGGCATTTCGACGTGCAGTTGATCGGCGGAATGGTGCTGCATCAAGGCAAGATCGCCGAAATGAAGACCGGCGAAGGCAAAACGCTGGTCGCCACCCTTCCTGTATACCTCAATGCGCTCAGCGGACGTGGCGTCCACGTGGTTACAGTCAACGATTATCTTGCCAAACGCGACTCGGAATGGATGGGGCAGCTTTACCGGTTTCTCGGTTTGACGGTTGGCGTAATTGTGCATGATCTGGATGATCAGCAGCGGCGAGAAGCCTACGCCGCCGACGTGACCTATGGCACCAATAACGAGTTCGGCTTCGACTACCTGCGCGACAACATGAAGTTCGACATGAAGGATTGTGTGCAGCGGCCGCACAATTTCGCCATCGTTGACGAAGTGGACTCGATATTGATCGACGAAGCGCGGACTCCTCTGATCATTTCAGGTGCAAGCGAGGAATCGACCGATAAATACGCTCGCGTCGATCGAATCATCCCAAGACTTGAGAAGGGTGAAGAAATCCCCGGTCCTCCGGGCGAACCCGCCGAAATGACTGGAGACTATGTTGTCGATGAAAAGCATCGCAACGCAGTCGTGACCGACGAAGGTTGGGAAAAGGTCGAGCAGCTCTTAGGCATCAGCAATATCGCCGATCCGGAAAACTGGGACCTGAAGCACCACGTCGAAACCGCCGTGAAGGCCCACTCGTTGTATCACCGCGATGTGGAGTACGTGGTGAAGGACGGCGAGGTCATCATTGTTGACGAGTTCACCGGGCGACTGATGCCGGGACGCCGCTGGTCGGATGGTCTGCACCAGGCAGTCGAAGCAAAAGAAGGCGTGAAAATCGAGCGCGAGAACCAAACTCTTGCGACTATCACGTTCCAGAATTATTTTCGCATGTACAAGAAACTCGCGGGCATGACCGGCACGGCGGAGACCGAAGCTGCGGAATTCGGGAAAATCTATAACCTCGACGTAATGGTTATCCCCACCAACAAGCCACTGCTGCGAGTTGAAAATCCTGACCTGGTGTATCGCACAGAAAAAGAGAAATACTTCGCTTCGGCGGATGAAATAGCGAAGCTCAATCAGGCCGGACAGCCGGTGCTGGTGGGCACGACTTCGATTGAAAAATCCGAACGCCTGTCGGATTTGTTGAAAAAGAAAAACATCAAGCATGTGGTCCTCAACGCCAAATACCATGAAAAGGAAGCTGAAATCGTGGCGCAGGCGGGCCGCAGAGGCATGGTGACCATTGCCACCAATATGGCCGGTCGCGGCACGGATATTCTGCTGGGCGGAAACGCCGAGTTCACGGCGAAGCAGGAATGCGTGAAGAAAGGAATCGCGCAACCGCTGCGGGCTGCGCAGGGCAAGATTCAAATCGATGTCGACGATTCGAAGAGCACAGTCTGGTACTACGCCGGAAGCGAGTACGTCGTCCCGACGGATCTGTGGAATGAGGCGTTCAATCGCTACAAGCAGCAAACCGACAAAGAACACGATGAAGTAATCAGTATTGGCGGGCTCTTTATTCTGGGCACTGAACGCCACGAGGCACGGCGCATCGATAACCAGTTGCGTGGGCGCGCTGGTCGTCAGGGAGACCCCGGTGCTTCGCGGTTTTATCTTTCACTCGAAGATGATCTGATGCGCATCTTCGCGAAGGAGTGGGTTTCGAAATTACTAGAGCGCCTGGGAATGGAAGAAGGTGTGCCTATCGAGTCGAAGCTGATCAGCCGTCGAATTGAGAAAGCGCAGGAAGCTGTGGAGGCGCAGCATTTCGAGTCCCGCAAGCACCTGCTCGAATACGACGACGTAATGAACAAGCAGCGGGAAGCCGTGTATGGACTTCGACGTCAATTACTGGAAGGCGTCGATCAGAAAGACTTGATCCTCGAAGATTATGTTGCCGGAATTTTGAGTGACCTGCTCGATCAGTATGCCGGGGTGAAAACACATGCTGCGGACTGGGACCTGAAGGGATTGAAAGACGCAATCTTCACGCGCTTCGGTGTTGACATCATTGCGGAAGGCGTTAAACCTGAAACGCTCAATCGCCAGGAACTCGGCGATGCAATTTTCGACAAGTTGAAGGAGCGTTACGAAGCCAAAGAGAAGTTGATCGGTCCTGAAGCTATGCGTTACCACGAGCGCATGATCATGTTGAGCGTTCTCGACCAGCAGTGGAAAGACCACCTGCTCAACATGGACCACTTGAAAGAGGGAATTGGTCTTCGTGGTTACGGGCAAAAAGATCCGCTGGTCGAATATAAGCGCGAGTCCTTCGACATGTTCGAAGACATGATGCAGCGCTTCCAGGAAGACACGGTCCGGTATCTCTACCTGATGCAGATCATCACGCGCGAAAGTGCCGCCGCACAGGGACAAGCAAGCCCAGCGCACGCAGCGCCCGCGAATGGTGACGGTAATGGCAATCGTCCTCCACGGGGGGTTTCAACTTCAGTCGATGATCTTGAAGAAGCCTTCCAGCGCCGCAAACGACGTGAACTCGAGCAAGCACGCATGGCTGGCGCAGGGGACCGGCAGGTGCAACAAGTCGTGCGAAGTGGCGCAAAAATCGGACGAAATGATCCTTGCCCCTGCGGTTCCGGCAAGAAGTACAAGAAGTGCTGCGGCGCGAACGGGTAAAGCTTTTAAATCTCAAGTCTGCTCACGATACAAACCAGAGAATTTACATTTCACCTTAGCTCTGCTGCTCTGTTTTATGTAAGTTGGTGCTAAGGCCTGCAACGGACGCGGATTTCAGCTACATCTCACGGGCAAATCGGCCGCACAGAATAATTGTGGCCGTACAGGAGAATAGCAATTCCATGTCAGTCCGCATTTCAGTACTTTTGGTCGCACTATTGGTCTTCGTTTCAGGGTACTTCACGTTTGCTCCCGACGCGCAGGCACAGACCCAAGCTTCATGCACATTCAAAATTTTTCAGCTCAACCCGACCGACTCCACCAACCCGGGAACAAATCCTAACGGTGTCAACGATTTTGACAGCGTTGTTGGCGCGGCGGTATCGCCACCAACAAGCACGATCACTGAGAAAGCTTTCGTTCGTTTCTCAGGTGGTGGAGTCAGTTACTTCTCTCCATCAGGCGCGATTTCTACGCAGTTTTATGCGCGTAACAACAGCGGCGTGACGGTTGGCGACTACTCTGACGGTCCGTTTCAAAATCACGCATTCATGTTGCAGGGTTCCACACTCACGATGCTTGTCGATCCGAAGGCCAAGCCCGACAGCACGGATGTGCGCGGAATTAACAAATTCAACAGCACTGTGGGCAGCTATACGGACACGAATGGCAAAGAACATGGTTTCAAACGCTACAGCAACGGCAGCTTCAACGACCTGAATTTTCCAGGCGGTTCGCAGGCGACAAATCCGAATGGGATCAATGACAGCGGCGCAATAGTTGGTTCTTACACCGCTGCTAATGCCTCCCTGAACGGTTTCATTTTTCACAATGGATCATGGGCCACGCTGAATTTCCCAAACACGACCGGGACCGAGCTCTTCGGAATCAGCAATGCGGGCGTGATCGTTGGGCTTGATCATTCGACAGAATCGGGCCGTGCGTTCATGTATTCGAACGGAGTCTTTAAAGTCATTTCTGTTCCGAATTCTTTCTCGACGGAAGCGACTGGAATAGCGCCGGGGGGGTTGATCACCGGGAGGGTCAATGTCAGTGGCTCGGACAGTGGCGACCGCGGTTTCACGGCCACTTGTAAATAGAACTCGCGACAAATTCTCGTCGAGCATTAAACTCAAAATCCCGGCGGCAAGCCGGGTTTTTCTTTGTTTTGTCATCTTAGGAGTGCTGCTCTCTTTGCTGTAATACGTGTTTAAGGCCTGCAACCCTGCGGAATTTCCAAAACATCCTAGCTCCGGAAGCCAGAACTCCCGTTCGGGCGATACCAGGAGAAAAAATCAATGTCAGTTTCGCGTGGACCTCTATTCCATCGCGCAGCAATGTACGCAGCGGCTCTGTTTGCGATCGCGGCAGTATCCGTTGCACAAGCTCAGAGCAAGGCTTCCTGCTCATTTACTATTTTTACCTTGAATTCGAACCCACAGATCTTTGTCTATGGTGTCAATGACTACGGAACTGTGGTGGGCCAGGCTAATTTCGGCAACAGTGTTTCGCCGCAATACAAGGCGTTCGTCCACTACGCAGGTGGAGGCACCACCTACTGGATTCCTTCGGGCGCAACATCGAGTGCGTTCGGAGATCGCAATAATAGCGGGACCACCGTGGGATGGTATACGGACTCATCGAACAAATACCACCCAGTCCAGTTGACCGGCTCGGCGGTCACCCCGATTCCACCTCCGTATCATGCAATGCCAGATGGCATTAACAAGTACAACAGCGTGGTAGGTTCCTACCTTGACGGCAACAGAAACTGGCACGCATACAAGCGCTATAGCGATGGTAAGACCATCCATCTGAACTTTCCCGGAGCTGCGGGGACAATCGCGCATGGGAGTAATGACAGTGGAGCAATTGTGGGTACGTACTCCTTTAGCGGCCCAGAGGCATATGGGTTTATCTATCACAACGGAGAATGGGCGAAGCTGCAGTATCCGAAGTCGCCAGAAGCAACAGAGTTAATGGGCATCAGCAACAAGGGCGTGATTGCCGGACAGGGAGTTGACGCACACGGAGGAACCCTTGCATTCATTTATGAAAACGGCACTTTCAAAGATGTTGTGGTGCCCGGTTATTCGGGGGCAAGCATGGGAGCAATTTCCCCCAGCGGATTGATCGCGGGGATGGCCGGGAACACTCACGGTTTTCTAGGTTCATGCCATTGATCTACTTCGAGGCGTGCAACATGAACGCCTTCACGGCGATGTTGTTCGGCTGCACGCCGGCGGGAATCATCGTGAGGAGCCCGTATTCTCCAGGTTCCAATTTGCGCGGTTTGCGCTTTTGAATCACCGTGATGTCGCCTGATTGGGAGTCGAGGACCAGAAGATAGTTCTGGCTCTGCGAGAGCGCAAGTCCATCGGGTGAGCTACCCACTGAAAGGGAAGCGATTACCTTACCCATGTCAATGTCGTAAACCGCGATTGAGTTCGATCCAAAGTTGCTGACGTACAGCCGAGAATTGTCGGAGGAGACCACGGCGCGCGCGGGATGTGTCCCAATCAGATAGCTGCCGCTGACTTCGTCGGTCGTGGTTTCGATGATCGAAATGTTGTCGGAATCGAAGTTGCAAACGATGAGTTCCCCACCGTCTGGCTTCAAAGCGAGATCGATAGGCGTTTTGCCGACGTCGAGCAGTGCAAGAAGTTTCTCGGATTTCAGGTCAATCGACGCAACCTGCGCGGAGCCGGAACATGCGACGAATGCCTTGCTGCTGTCCGGGAGAATCGCGATATCAGTGGGTTCGTGACAGATCGGCAGGGTGGACGTTACGGAAAGTTTGCGCGCATCAATTAGTGAGACGGAATCCGCGCCGCGATTGCTTACGACTACGGTGTTGCCGTCGGGTGAGACTCGAGCTATACCGGGGCGGTTACCGACAGGAATGTTCATCAAGACTTTGCGGTGTCCAAGGTCGATAACAGAGACGTTGTCAGAGCCGGAATTCGCGACATAAGCGCGAGTACCGTCTCGCGAGACGTCGATGAAGAAAGGTTCGCCGTGGACGCCGATAGTATCAACAATAGCGTTGCGCTCCGCGTCGACGACACTCACGTTGGCCGAACCGCTGTTAACCACATAAACTTCATTTCGCCTGTTGTTGGCGGCGATTCCGGTAGGTCCTTGGCCGACGTGCAGAGTTTTCTCGAGTCGAAATGTGCGCAAGTCGATCACAGAAACGGTGTCGCTTTTGCCGTTGGTGATGTATGCGTATTCACGGTACCCGGGATCTAGATTCGAAAGCTCCCGTTGATGGAAATACCACCAGCCCAGTCCCCCGAGAACCGGCAGCGCGACCATGATGAGAAGGAGTTTTCGCACGAGGTGGGCCGAAGGAACAGAAAAGCTTACCAGACCTTCGAATCGCGACAACAGAGAGGCTCTATCGCAGCTCTTCCATCACCTGATCAAGCACCTCTGGTCTCGGCCGCAGACGCTCGGGGGAGAGAGTCGCCAACGGCTGATCTGTAATATTGAGCATGTCGAGAAATGTCGGCGACTGTGTATTCACGTAGAGCACGCCGGTCAGCATCGTACCTTCACCTTTCGCCTGATGCAGGCGGCTGATGGCGCGAATCTTGTCCGTCGGATCGTAATCTTCCTCCAGCTTGCGCAGACGGAGCCGGGAGCCGTCATGCATTGTGACTTCAACTGTCGTGCCAGGATCATATTCGACCGAAATGTCTTCAAAAAACGGAACGAAGTTAAGTTCCTGCAACGGCTCATCATGATCTTTCATGTACTTGTATGACTTGGTCGAGCCCTCATGATCATTGAAGGTTACGCAGGGGGAGACCACGTCCAGCATGACCGTGCCGCGGTGCGCAATTGCCGCCTTCAGCATGGCATGAAGTTGGCGCTTATCGCCGGAGAATGACCGTCCCACGAACGTTGCGCCCAGCGAGATCGCCAGTTCGCAGGTGTCAATCGGCGGCAGTTCGTTAATGACTCCAGTCTTTAAGGTCGATCCGCGGTCCGCAGTTGCGGAGAATTGTCCTTTGGTCAGACCATAAACGCCGTTGTCTTCGATGATGTAGATGATCGGCAAATTACGGCGCATGAGGTGAATAAACTGGCCGAGGCCAATTGATGCGGTATCGCCGTCGCCGCTGACCCCCAGCGCGAGAAGACCCTGGTTCGCAAGTACTGCGCCGGTTGCGACCGAAGGCATTCGTCCGTGCACAGCGTTGAAGCTGTGAGCGCGCCCCAAAAAATAAGCTGGACTTTTCGAGGAGCATCCGATGCCGCTCAGCTTGGCGACCCGCTCCGGCTTCACGCCCATTTCGTAGAGCGCGTCAATGATGCGCTCGGAGATCGCGTTGTGACCGCATCCTGCGCAGAGAGTTGTTTTACTTCCGCGGTAGTCCAGCGCAGCGAGACCAAGGCGGTTTGTTTTAGGTGCGGCTGGGCTGGTCGCCATTACTTTTCCTCCATTGCGGCAATTTCATTTGTTATGGAACGGGCGTCGATTGGCAATCCGTCGAGACGGGCGACGCTGCGCAGCTTCAACGCGAGTTCGGCATCAAGGTCAAGCTTGAGCAGGCTGAACATTTGTGCATCGCGATTTTGCTCAACTACGTAAACGCGCTTATTCGACTGCACGAATTCCGAAATTTCGTTGGAAAGGGGATAGGCCCGAATCCGCAGGTAGTCAGTCGGGATGTTGTGCTCATCCCGCAACTGGTCGCGACATTCGATCAATGCCCAGTGCGAGCTGCCGAAGGCAATAATGCCGATTTCGGCTTTCGGCATCTTTTCAATTATTGGTCCAGGGACAACGGAACGCGCGTGCTCAAACTTGCGCCGCAGGCGGTCCATGTTGTTCTCATAGTCTTCGGGTTTTTCGCTATAGAGCGCGTGTTCATTGTGACCGCTGCCGCGAGTGAAGTAAGCGGCCGCGGGATGGTCGGTGCCGGGCAACGTGCGATACGGGATGGCGTCTCCATCCACGTCTTTATAGCGGCTGAAACGACCGACCTTTTTCAGATCATCGGCGTTCAGAACTTTGCCGCGCTCGATCGGTTTGGCAGGATAGGGAAACGGGTCGGACATCCAGTTGTTCATGCCGAGATCGAGGTCAGACATCACGAATACTAATGTCTGATATTTTTCAGCCAGATTGAATGCATCGATTGCCATGTCAAAGCACTCATGCGGCGAAGAAGGGAAAAGCATGATGTGCTTGGTGTCACCGTGTGAGAGAAAAGCGGTTGAAAGTATGTCGCCTTGCGATGTGCGCGTGGGCAGGCCAGTGGATGGTCCAACGCGCTGAATGTCCCAGATTACCCCAGGAATTTCTGCGTAGTACGAGAGGCCTGCAAATTCAGACATCAATGAAATTCCGGGGCCGGACGTGGTTGTCATGGCTCGCGCGCCTGCCCATCCTGCGCCGATTACCATGCCGATTGCAGCCAGTTCATCTTCAGCCTGGACGACCGCAAACGTCGCCTTCCCATCGGGCCCGATTCGAAAGCGCTTGAAAAACTCGATCATGTTTTCGGCGAGCGACGATGAAGGCGTGATCGGATACCAGCTCAGGACTGTGCACCCTGCAAACACGCAGCCCAACGCAGACGCAGTGTTGCCATCGATGATGATCTTGCCGCGATTTTTGTCCATGCGCTGGATGCGGAATGGATCGCGCTTGGGCAGGCTCGCTGTTGCGTAATCGAAGCCGGCTTGCGCTGCGGCGAAGTTCAGGTTGGCGGCTTTTACCTTCTTTGCAAATTGCTTCCGCAGAGCCTTTTCGACTTCGACCATGTCGAGGTCGAGGATCCTGGCTACGACTCCGACGTAAATCATGTTCTTGACCAGCTTGCGGAGCTTGGCTTCCGGGCAAACCGGGGCAACGAGTTTGTCGAAGGGGACGGAGTAGAAGATCAGATCGTCGCGCAACGAATTGAGGTTGAGTGGCTCGTCGTAAAGTACGACCGCACCTGGAGCGAGGGACATCACATCTTCGCGGCCGGTTTCAGGGTTCATCGCCACCAAAAAATCTGTTTCCTTCTTACGAGCAACGTACCCGTCTTTGTTGGCACGAATCGTGTACCAAGTGGGCAAACCGGCGATATTCGAAGGAAAAAGGTTCTTACCAGATACCGGCACGCCCATCTGGAAAATCGTGCGGAGAAGCACGGTGTTCGAGCTTTGCGAACCGCTGCCGTTCGCAGTCGCCACCTGAATGCTCATGTTGTTGACAACCGGGGCCTGCGCGGGACGGCTGGAGGCGTCATGCAGCCCGACATCAGTTGTAGCCATTACCTGGGGAGTCCTCCTGCAAGTGCAACATACTTTGTGCAACTTTGAGTTCTTTGCTTCTCAACCCTTGTCATTCCGAACCGGCTTTGGCGGTGGGGAACCTAATCTTTGGCGACGGGAGAAGTACTTAAATTATACGGCAGCTGATTTGATGTAAGTAACTGCAGGGTGGGTTCGTGACCCTTTTATGCTTCC
>DATBIE010000214.1:0-7993 GCA_036557105.1 Terriglobales bacterium | reverse complement strand
CGCGAACTTCTGTAACCGCGCACTCCCCTCCACCTCTTTGCTCACATGGAGGAAGGAATGAACCGCCTACTTACCCTGGCTTTTGCACTTGTCGTGGCGTTCAGCGCCGTTGTTGTTTTGCTGCCTCGCACTGGCGACGATGTTTCTGCCCACGACGAGAATCGATTCGAACACCAATCGCACGGAACGGAAATACACGCGCTAGAGATGATCGAGCGCGGACGCAATACCTTTCGTTTTGACACCTTCGGGGATGAGGCATTCTGGGGCGGTACTCTGCAAATACACAAAGCAGTCGAGGGGCAAAATCTTGGCGGAGTAGGGCCGGGTGTGAGTCCGGCAACAGCTCTCGCGGTCGGACTGAAAGTAGATGTGGACGCACTGCCTGAATCACTCGTCCGCCAGTTGAAGGCGGGCAAGGTAAACCTGAATGATCCCGCGGTGACCGTTGCGCTGCTGAAATTGAACTCCGTGGTTGGGCTGACAGGCTTCTTTGATCACTACGGGAAGTTGAACTCGATCGGGATTCAGTGCGCGTTCTGCCATTCGACAGTCGACAACTCGTTTGCGCCGGGAATTGGACATCGCCTGGATGGCTGGGCGAACCGTGATTTGAATGTCGGCGCGATCGTGAATCTCTCGCCGGATTTGAGCAGCGTTGCCAAGTTGCTGAACGTAGACCAGGGGACTGTCAGGACTGTGCTCAATAGTTGGGGCCCGGGGAAGTTTGACGCGGAGCTGTTCATGGATGGAAAGGCGTTTAATGGCGCAAAGTCGGCGGCGACATTAATTCCTCCCGCGTTTGGCCTGGCAGGGTTCAACCTGCATACGTGGACGGGCTGGGGTTCGGTGACTTACTGGAATGCGTTCGTGGCGAATTTGGAGATGCATGGGAAGGGAACATTCTTCGATCCGCGGCTGGCCGATCCGGTGAAATTTCCAATTGCGGCGCAGAACGGCTTCGACAATGTTCGCAACGATATCGATCTGATTACGCCGAAGCTGGCGGATCTGCACTTCTATCAATTGGCGATCGATGCACCGCGGCCGCCCGCGAATAGCTTCAATCATGAGGCGGCGAGACGAGGAAAGGCCGTGTTCAACGGCGCGGGGCAGTGTTCCACTTGCCACGTTCCGCCGCTGTTCACCGAACCGGGATGGAACATGCATACCGCGCAGGAAGTGGGAGTAGACGATTTCCAGGCGTCACGTTCACCGGACGATCGCTACCGGACTTCTCCGTTGAAGGGTCTATGGACGCACACAAAAGGAGGGTTCTACCACGATGGCCGGTTTGCAACGTTGATGGATGTGGTGAATCACTACGACACCTTGAAGTCGTTGCACCTGACCGACCAACAGAAGCAGGATTTGGTCGAGTACCTGAAGAGTCTGTAGCGCAAAAGACCCACCCAAGCGGAGCTTGGGTGGGGGTGCCCCTCCGAAGCGGCAAGTTTCCTTTCAACACAGCCGATACCCGCTTGTCTCTACGTTTTGATTTGATGTGCGAGAATGGGTGCCGCTTTTTAACAGATAGGAAAGTGAGACACAATGCCCACCGAAAAACTGGAGGCATCTCTTCAGCAATTTGTACAAGGCCGTCACATCGCAACCATTGCTACTGAGAACGCGGATGGAAGCAGTCATCTGACTGCCGTCTGGTATCTCTTTGAAGAAGGCGACCTCTACGTTGCGACATCCTCGAAGACGCGCAAGGCGAGGAACATTCTGGCTCGGCCGAAAGCATCGCTAATGGTTGACTCGCGTCATCCGGCAAAAGAGCGCGGCGTTACAGCGGCAGGTAAGGCGGAATTGCTTTCAGGCAAGCTGTCCCAGGAAATCAATCGCCGCATTCACAGCCGCTATTTGAGCTCTGCAGCTTTGTCCGATCCGCGCATCGGTTCTGTCTTTGCATCGTTTGATGATGTGACGATACGATTGACGCCCGATTCGTGGATCTCATGGGATATGGGCGCTCTTGACGCGCAAATATTCGATGGACGCTTGGGGAACACGCCGGGGTACACGCTGCCGCTCGATTGAAATAGAAAATCTCGCTGAGTAATCTCAGCGAGATTTTTTTGGATGATTATTTACTTGGGGGAGGCCCTGGCAATTGTGCGATTCGATCAAAGACACCGGCCACGACGCGGTCGCACCGTTCGCCCATAAACGGGAAGGCGCTTTTGCTGCTGGTGCCGACACGTTCCATGAGCCAGTTGCGCATCATGAGGCGGCCGCGGTGCAGGCGGACCTTTACATTCTCTTCGGTTAATTCGAGTGCGGCGGCGGTTTCGGCCGTGCTCATCTCCTCGATATCGCGCAGCATGACAACTGTGCGGTATTGTTCCGGAAGCTCGAGCAGCGCGGCTTCCAGAAGCTGGCTCAGTTCTCCGGTCGATGCGGTGGCCTCCGGATTCGGAGCAGTTTCCGCCAGGCCCATAAGGATCCCCCCCTTTTCTTCATCATCGTCCAGTTGGTCGATGCGCTTGCGAAGCTTCAGACGGGCGAGCGACTCGTTTACGGCGATGCGGGTCAGCCATGTCGAAAAGGGCGCTTTCCCCGCAAACTGTCCGAGATGCTGATAGGCGCGAACATAGGCGTCCTGCATCACATCTTCGGCTTCTCCGTCATCTCGCAAGATTGCCCGCGCCACGCGATAGAGGCGCTGATTGTACCGCCGCATGATGATTTCATACAGCGCGGTATTACCCGCCTTAACACGCTCAACTACCTCTTCATCACTCCATAGCTCGGAGTTGACCAGTTCGAGAGTGTCAGTATCGGCCATTCGTGTTACGCCCTTACACAATAGATGGACGAGGAGCCGGAAAGGTTACAGGCCCGACGCACTTGGGAACGAACGAGATGAAAGCTGGGCGCCGACTGTAACTTATGCCCGGCCTGATTCTCTTTCTGATACGGAGGAAAAATGAGCACATTCGACAAGCGGCTGGAGCTTCCTTGGTGGGCATTGAAGATCGGCCTTGGTGTCGGCCCAATCATCACCGGTGCAGACAAATTCTTCAATAAGCTGACGGACTGGACGATGTATCTGAGTCCGCTGGCCACGCAAACTCTACCGGTGAGCGCCTCTACGTTCATGCACATCGTCGGCGTGATCGAGATCATTGCCGGCATTGTGGTGCTGAGCCGATTCACGCGGATCGGAGCCTACATCGTGGCGGCGTGGCTGGTAGGAATCATCGTGAACCTGCTGACCACGGGCATGTTCTTTGACCTTGCAATGCGTGATCTCGAAATCGCAATTGCGGCCTTTACCCTGGGGCAACTGACGGCCGTGCGCGAACAAGCAATGGAACCGGTCTCCATGCGGCGCACGCACAGTTCTGAGTTTGCAGTAAACCGGTAGTTCAAATCTGCTGTTCGATGGAGGAAGAATGCGAAAGCTTGCTTTGCTATTAACGGCCGCCGTGATGCTGGCGGCTCCGGCACTCAGTGAAACTTTCCAAGATGTACCCGTGGTCGATAAAAATTGCTCCAGCAAGGTCGCCGCGAATCCCGACGCTCATACCCGACAATGCGCCTTGAAATGCGCGGCGAGCGGTTTCGGCATTGTCACTAAAGACCAGAAGTTCCTGAAGTTCGACGCCAGTGGCAATGCAAAAATCAAAGAGGCGTTACAGAACTCGAGCGAGAAGGACCACCTGCGAGTTGACGTGAGTGGCGACGTCGAGAATGACACACTGAAAGTTACGTCAATAAAGCTTCTGTAAATTTCACCTTCTAACGGTGGCCCGCTGGGCTGAGCCTTTGCGGGCTTTTTCTTTTCGCAGTTTGTTATGCTCCGGGCGTGACACAGAAATCAATTGCTGTTGTTGGGATGGGGCGCTTAGGAACGTCCCTGGCACAAAGGCTCTCTGAAGCTGGATATTCAATTTCGAAGATAGCGTCACGCAAGAGTCGTCGCCCGAAAAAGCTCCGGGCTGATGTCGTCTGGTTCTGTGTGCCGGACGCGGAGATTGAGAACGTGGCGCGAAGCTTTTCGCAAATCGTGTGGAATGGGAAGTACGCTTTCCATTCGAGCGGAGTACTCAGCAGTGATTCGCTCGCGTCGTTGCGGGATGCCGGAGCGTACGTCGCGTCTGTGCACCCTTTGATGACATTTATCAAAGGTTCGGTGCCGGAGCTTAAAAACGTGCCATTTGCGATCGAAGGGGATACGTCAGCAGTGAACGTTGCGCGCAAAATTGTGCGTGGCCTGGGCGGAAAAGCTGTTGCGATCAGGAAGAAGGACAAGGTGGCATATCACGCCTTCGCGACCATGATTTGCCCGCTGCTGGTCGCGCTACTGACGGCTGCAGAAAGAACCGCTGGGCTCGCCGGGATTCCACAGAAAGACGTGCGCCGGCGAATGATGCCGATCCTCCGACAAACGCTCCGCAATTACGAAAAGGTCGGCCCTGCCCGCGCATTCAGTGGACCCATTGTGCGCGGAGATGTGAAAACAATTGAGCTGCACCTTAAAGTTATGGCGACGGCGCCGGATATAAAGGATGTATATATCGCGTTGGCACAGGCCGCCCTAAGGCAGTTGCCAACCAGGAAGTGGCGCGAAATTGAAAGAACTCTGGCTGCGGAATCTATGGCGCATCGCTTTGGAAAAGCTCGTAACCGCAGAGAACGCGCAGAAAAAAGCCGAGATCGCAGGGAAATGCGATAACGGTCCCATGAGAGCTACAAAATTTCGATGCAATTCGAGATGCACAAATCCGGAGAACAGGCGCTGAGCTGATTGAGGGTGAAAGTCCCAGAGGCCACAGCGAGTATTTGTGCTCCCACGTGACGTGCAGCTTCGACGTCAGAAGGAGTATCGCCGATGAAGCACACGCGCGTTGACGCGCCCACCTGCTGGCGCGCGCATTCAAGAGCATTGCGAAAAATATCCGCGCGGCTCTCGTTGTGATCACTGAAGCATCCGAAGCTGAAAAATTCCCGCAGGCCGGAGGCCACGATCTTATGCCAGCCGACCGTCTCAAGATTTCCAGAGGCCACGCCGAGCAATTTGCTTTTCGTTTTCAAAGAATCGAGTAACTCGCGAATGCCAGGGCAAACCTCTGGTGCGAGATCGCGATGATGAGCCTCTACTTCGCGGCAGACAACTTCGAGCGCCTTCGGTAACGCTGCTTCGAAGTCTCCATTGTTAATTCCCGCCCGCGACAATGCCGCGCGCAGGATGGAGAGGTCGGTCTTTCCGTGATATGGAATGCCGTCGATGGTTGTGTTTACGCCGTATGCCTCAAGCATTGCTTGATGCAACGCATTCCAATGCACGAGGTCTTTGGTGACCAGTAAAGTGCCATCGATATCGAAGATGTAAGCGTCGGCGGCGGGAAGAGTTGGCATCTTTTCAAACCACAGAGAACACGAAGTTAGACAGGGGAATGCACGGAGGTCATGTCAGCATAAGGCGCTGGATCGACATCGCTTTGCCAGTTGCGTCGTCGCTTTCGATGACAACTGCACACAATCGCGTGTCACCACTCGCAGGCTCGAAGCGCGCCGGCAGATTGTGCAGGAAGCGGTCGATGATCATTTCCTTTTTTACTCCAATGACGCTCTCGTATGGCCCGGTCATGCCGACATCAGTGATGTAAGCCGTGCCTCCGGGCAGCACGCGTTCGTCGGCCGTGGGAATGTGCGTGTGAGTTCCTATCAAAGCGGTCACGCGGCCATCCAAGTACCAGCCAAGCGCAACTTTTTCTGAGGTTGCTTCGGCGTGCAGGTCAACCAGAATAACTTTTGCTTTGATCCGCTTCAGTATCTCGTCGGCTTTGCGAAACGGGTCGTCGTTCGAAGCCATGAATACGCGGCCTTGCAGATTGATGATTGCGTACGGAATTTCTTTTTTTCTGCCTTCGTAAACGCCCCAGCCGGGGAGATCAGGCGCATAATTCGCAGGCCGCAGGATTCGCCGCGCGGGACTGTGCAGGTCACCATTGGCGGATGCATAGTAGTCGAAAAGCTCCCGCTTGTCCCAGACGTGGTTGCCGGTAGTGAGCACGTCGATGCCGAGGTCAAATAGATCTTCGGCGAGGGCAGGTGTGATACCGAAACCGGCCGCAGCATTTTCGCCGTTCGCGAGTACGAGATCGATGCGGTACTCGCGCACCAGATCTTTTAGCTTGTCTCGAACGATGGTGCGTCCGGGGCGGCCGAAGATATCGCCGATAAAAAGAATACGCATCCGATTTTGATGGTAGCACGCGCGCCGAGACGGCTCCGCAGCTCGAAAGCTTTTAACCGCAGAGAACGCGGAGAGATAAACCTCGAGAACGCAGAGGAGCCCTGCTTCATAAGCCTGGAAGGGGTAAGTACATTTCTTGTTTCATGAAAACTGGAAACGCATACAAAACAAGCACCGAGACTTGTCTCGGCGAACTCGCGTGATATTTCTCTGCGATCTCTGCGGTTAAGAGCTTTTGTTTTCGTGTGTAAGTGCGGATCTTCTAAGAGGAATATTCAATTTTCCAAGTACGCCGTCCGCAGAAAATCGTAGCTGCCGGAGGGGTTCAATTCCAGCCCGCGCACGCGCTTGGAATAGACCATTACGTTATCGAAGTACCAGAGATTGATGTAGGGCAGGTCTTCGGCCAGTATGCGCTGAATTTCCGCGTAGTCGCGCTTGCGTACCTTCTGGTCGAGCTCGGTGCTGGCGTGAGCGATCAGCGCGTCCACGCGAGGGTTGCTGTAGTACTGACGGTTCGCGCCATTGGGGATGATACGGCGAGTGTCGAAAGCATATTCGAAGATGTCGGGATCTTCGTTGCCGCCAATCCATCGCAGCGAGTAAACCTGAAATTCACCGTGCGTGACGTCGGAAAAAAATGTAGCGCTCTCAAAGCTGCGGATGTCGAGTGCAATGCCGGCATCGTGAAACTGCTGCTGAAAAACCGCCGCCATGGCGCGCGAACTTTCTTCGGTCGAAGTTTTCATGGTGAGGTGAAAACGAATGCCATTCTGTTCGGGGTAGCCTGCGGCGTCGAGCAACCGGCGGGCCTTGCCGGGATCGTGCGGATACTGCCGCACGTTGGCATCGTAGGCCCAGCTTTCTGGCGGGAGGACGCTCGCGGCTGGCCGGGCTGAGTCACGCCAAAGGAAATGAATAAGAGGCTGACGGTCGAGCGCGTAGGCGATCGCCTGGCGCACGTGCACATCTTTCAGGATCGGATCGCGCAGATTGAATGCCATGTATGCAAGGCGAGTGCCGGGGCCACGCAGGACGGCAAGCCGCGGCTCGCGCGCCAGCGTGACCTCCATGTCCGGGGTAAGGGCGTTGATTTCGAGGTCGGCGCTGCCTTTCCGCAGTTCGAGCGCGCGCGTGGTGGTATCGGGTACTACGGCGAAGCGGACGCGATCCAGCTTCGGTTTTTCGCCCCAGTAGTTGTCGTTGCGTTCGATGATGACCTCTTTGTCCTGCGCCGCGCTCACAAAGCGAAACGGGCCGGAGCCGATGGGATGCTGGCTGAACTCAGGGCCGCTGCCGTAGGGCACGATTCCCATTCCGCCGCCTCCGGCCACGTTCCACAACAGTGCAGCCCAAGGTTCCTTCAGGTGGAAGATGACCGTGTAATCATCGGGCGCGTCGATGCGATCTACCGCGTGATAAGTTCCAGACTTTGTGCTGCGGACTTTGCCCTCGAGCAGCGAATCGAAGCTCCACTTCACGTCACGTGAGGTGAGCGGTCGGCCGTCGGAAAAACGAATGCCTTTTTGAAGATGAAAAACGTATGTCTTGGAATCGGGAATGTCCCAGCTTTCGGCGAGGCCGGGTTTTACGCTCAGGTGCTCGTCGCGGGAGAGAAGATTGTCGAACATGAGCGAGTCGATACGTTCGGACTGGGCGTCGAGTCCGACGCGCGGGTCGAGGTTCGTGGGGCTCGACTCGATGATCATGACCAGCGTGTTGGGGGCGGGTTTGCGGGCGCAGGAAGTAAGCAAAGCGGTAGCGAGTAGGAGAACCATGTAGCAG
>DATBIE010000213.1:0-3662 GCA_036557105.1 Terriglobales bacterium | reverse complement strand
ATTCGCGCCGAAGACGCGGCTTGAAGCCAGTGCGGTGAGTCCAGTGGTAATCAGGAAACTGCGGCGGGTTGTCGTCATCTTTGGAATGAGCCTCCACTCTGAATTTGCGCATTGATGGTATCAATTTTCAATATTCATGTGGGTGGTCAAGATCGCTATGTGACGGTTGCCCCACCCTTTCGCCTGATTTTGGCGAAGGGTGGGACCACGAGGCCGCTTAAGACGTGAGATTCACAACGTGAATTACTTTCCCACATCGAAGACGAGCAGTTATATTTCTAGAGCCATGCGCATCCAAACCTTGCTATTCGCTGCCGCGTTGACAATGACTACCACTCTTCATGCTCAACAGCCCAAACCGGAAGAAACCGAGGTTTGGCAACCCGTGCCCAATGTGGTCACGCCGGGAGCGGAGTGTTATGCGCCTCCTTCAGACGCAATCGTTTTGTTCGACGGCAAGAACCTCGACGAGTGGGTCTCGACGAAAGATAAATCGCCCGCAAAATGGAACGTTGCTGATGGGATCGTTACCGTAAACAAAGCCTCAGGCGGAATTGAAACCAAGCGCAGCTTTCGTAACTATCAGTTGCACATCGAATGGAGAATACCCGAGAACGTCACCGGAAGCGGGCAGGCTCGCGGCAACAGCGGAGTGTTTCTCGCTTCAACCGGCCCCGACGATGCCGGATACGAGCTACAGGTACTCGATTCATATCAGAACAAGACTTACGTCAACGGGATGGCTGGGAGTATCTACAAGCAGGCCATTCCCCTGGTGAACCCGAGCCGTAAGCCGGGCGAGTGGCAGACTTACGACGTTGTCTGGACCGCGCCCGTCTTCAATGACAACGGTTCGCTCAAAACTCCAGCGTACGTAACCGTACTTTTCAATGGCGTGCTGGTTGAGAACCACTTTGAGTTGCAGGGACAGACCCTCTACATCGGCAAGCCCTTCTATAAGAAGTACGACCGCGCGCCGATTCTACTGCAGGCACACGGCGATCCCAGCCCGCCTATTAGTTACAGGAACATATGGGTACGGGAACTACCCTGAAGCGGATAGATTAGTCGAGCCGCCCTATGCGGTTTGGCATTTCGGGACTTGCCGCCCTCGTATTGGCTTTATGCGACTGAACTGTAAGCCCTCGGCTTACGTATTTAGATATGTGGGCGGCCTTAGAAAAGGTACAATTCGCACCATGGTCGATCTTTTCGCCCAAATTTTCCGCAATTTGTGGGCGCATAAGCTGCGTTCCTTCCTGACCATGTTCGGTATTGCCTGGGGCGTAGGATCGCTCTTGCTCCTGGTTGGTGTCGGCGAGGGTTTCCGCTCCGGCAATCGGCGAGAGATGGCGGAGTTCGGCCGGGACATCATGTTCATTTTTCCCGGACGCGCCCCGGCCGTAAGGGGCAGCATGAACTCGGCGCGTTCCTATCTTCTCACTTACAACGACTATCTCGATATTCTTCACGCTCCACACGTTCGCAACGCCGCGCCGCTGATTTCCCGCAACGATCTCCATGAAGTGAGTGAGTTCGCAAGTGGCAGCGGCGAAATCATTGGAACAGAGCCGCAGCTGAACGAAATCAGCTATCTTCCCCTGAAAGAAGGACGCTGGCTGAACGCGCTGGACCTCGAGCAGCGACGGAATGTGATCGTTCTCGGCAACGAATTGCTGAAAACGTTGTTTCCCGGACGGCCCTCCGTGGGTTCTTTCATCCTGATAAATGGAATTCGCTTCGAGGTTGTCGGCTCTATGCCGCACCTCGGGCGCGGCGATAACATGTGGCTGAATATGCGGGGGTACATCCCATTCCCGGTGATGGCCTCTTTATTCCCGATCAAGGGAGAGAACCACCAGAATTCCATTTCGTTCGTCGAGTACCAGCCGCGTGTGACCGCCGAGCATGAGGTAGCGCGACTGGAAGTTCACGGAATTATCGGGCGCAATCACGGATTCGACGCAACCGACCAGGACGCATTCGACGAATGGGACTCGATCCAGGAATCGAAGATGGTGAACACCATCTTCGATGTGATGAACATGTTCCTGGGCGCGGTTGGCATGGTTACGCTCGCACTGGGGGCGATTGGTGTCATTAACATTATGTTGGTCGCCGTGAGTGAGAGGACTCGCGAGATCGGTCTGCGCAAAGCGCTAGGCGCGACCAACCGCAGCATTCTGTCTCAGTTTTTCCTCGAAGGCTTGCTGCTCACGCTGGGTAGTGGGCTTATAGGAATTATCTTTGCGTCAGTCCTGATGGCGGCTATGGGGACAGTACAAGGCCCGGGCGGCTTCGATCCCCCGAAGCTGGTTCCGATGACCGCACTTCTGGCCGTTGGAAGTCTCGCGCTGGCGGGCGTTATCGCCGGTCTTTATCCCGCTCGCAAAGCAGCAATGATGCAACCGGTGGAAGCTCTCCGCCAGGAGTAGCTGGCATGAGAAAGAAGAAGTTATGATGCGCGATCTCTTGCAGGAAGCCTACGCTGCAATGCGTCACAATCGCCGCCGCACTGCCCTCACGATGTTGGGCATGGCGTGGGGGATCGCTACCGTCGTAATGTTGCTTGCCTATGGCAATGGCTTCGGTCGCGCTTGCGCAGCCATTTTTGCCAACTTCGGAACGAAGCTCGTCATTGTGGTCCCCGGTAAAACTTCCATGCAGGCCGGAGGTCAAAAAGCTGGAGTCGCGGTGCGTTTTACGCGGGATGATGTAGATACGCTTACTACCAATCTCCCGCAAATTGCGCATATCACACCTTCAGTCGACAAGCAGGCGAACGTTCAGTACGACACCAGGTCGTTTTCGTGGAGCGTCGATGGCGACGATCCCAGCGTATACGATGTTCGCTCACTAAAGTTGGATGAGGGTCGCTTCTTCAATCTGGAAGATCAAATTCAGCATGCTCGGGTCGCAGTGCTCGGATCAGAAGCTAAGGAAAAGCTGTTTTCCGGGCGCAATGCAATCGGCGAGCATGTCCGCCTTGACGGGCTGAGCTTCGAGGTGATCGGTGTGCTCGAGGCCAAGATGCAGGAGGGAAACAGCGACATAAATCGTGTCGTCTATATTCCCTTCACTACCATGTCAGCCCTGAAGGACACTCGTTATCTCGATTCCATTTGGTTTAACTATCAGACGCCGCAGTACCAGCAATTGGAGCAGGCGGTGCGCAATATCCTCTCAGTCCCCCACAAATTCAACAGTGCGGACCATCAGGCGGTGAGGGTCTTCAACCTCATGACGCAGGTGCACCAGTTCGAAATCATCACTCTGGGATTGAAAATACTGCTGGGCTTTATCGGCACGCTCACGCTCGGCATCGGTGGCGTGGGGCTGATGAACATCATGCTGGTTTCGGTGACGCAGCGCACACGCGAAATTGGAGTGCAGAAGGCGCTTGGCGCACCGAGGAGATATATCCTGACGCAATTCCTGGCCGAAGCCCTGACGATCACCTTTATCGGCGGCGTATTCGGAGTGATTTTGGCCTACGCGGTTGCACTCTCTGTCGGCAAACTGACCCTGTACAGCGCATTCGCCAAAAATGGGCAGGCCGGCGACATCCGCCTTATCATTGCGCCGGGAACGCTGATCGTTTCGACCATTATTCTCGGCCTTGTTGGTCTGATTAGCGGAATGATTCCGGCGCTGCGGGCCTC
>DATBIE010000212.1:0-5029 GCA_036557105.1 Terriglobales bacterium | reverse complement strand
GCCATGCCGAACCCGGTCAGAAATTTTCCGCGCGACGCATCGTTCACCTTCGCAATGTCTTTCGCGAGTTGATCGCCATGCAGAAACGCCGTAACCGGCACCGCTTCTTTGGTTTCCTTGTCGATCATCACCGCCATCCCCGTCCCACAATTGGGATGACAACCGCAACTGAGTTGGCCCCAGTCGTTTTTGAGGTCGTTGACGTGCATGAGATCGGCCCAATCTGAAAAGGTACTCATGAAGCTGATCGGGAACCAGTCGCGCTTGGGTTCGCCGAGGCCGGTTTGCGATTTCACGTCGTGGGCGAGGTGAGAGAGCGTGTAGCGCTGCGCGACACGGCGCTCATCGGTGATAGCTTCGTCGCGGCCGGTGAAGCTGACCGGCTGAAAACTAAGGAAGCCGATCTTTTTCGGGTTGTCTAACGCAAACTGAATGATGCGGCCGACCTGCTCATTGTTAATACCATTGACGATGGTCACGACGGGCACAATCTCGACGCCGGCGCGATGCAGGTTGTCGATCGCCTTCAGCTTTACGTCGAACAGGTTGCCGACTTTGCGGTGCGCGTTCGCCGCATTGCCGATGCCGTCAAATTGCAGATACGCATAACGCAATCCAGCTTCGGCCGCCTGCTGCGCAAACTCGAAGCTTTTGGCGAATTCAATTCCGTTGGTCGCGGCCTGCACCGAGTTGTATCCGACCTGGCGGGCGTATCGCACTGCGTCCAAGAAATAAGGAGAGAGTGTCGGCTCACCGCCGGAGAACTGCACGCTCATCTGACGACGCGGCTTGATGGTGATGGCGTTATCGAGCATCTGCTTGATTTCTTCCCACGTCAGTTCGTGCACGAAGCCGACCTGGTTCGCGTCCATAAAGCAGGGGTCGCACATCATGTTGCAGCGGTTGGTGAGATCGATGGTCAGCACCGAGCCGCGTCCATATTTCACGGTCGATGATCCGTGCTTGTGCAGCTTCTCGTCGTTGTGCGCGCGGATGTCGCGGCCAGGGAACACGTCTTCAAGATGCTTCGAAAAATCCGTGTCGATCGACATGAGGTCTTCAAAGCGACCGTGTTTCGGACACTCTTTGACCATCATGATTTTTCCATCCATCTCAATGATGGTGGCTTTGATCTCACCGACTTTTTCGTTGATCAGAACTTCGTGGGGAAGATGGCCATCAAGAATCTGCTGGCGGATTTCGGGTACGCACTTCGGGCACAGCGAGTCGGTCGAGCGCGGCCAGCCGAGCGGCGGCTTCGACTTCTGGTACGACTTGAGCAAAGGCTTGTCCGACCATTTCGGTGTCGGAGCCGGATTCGGCTTGATGCGGTTCAAGCGGTCGAACACAAACCACGTGCCTTTCGCACCGTAGGTGACTGCCTTCTCAACGTATTTAATCGGCTTGTGCATGCTTCGAGTGCCTTTCCGCTACAGGAAAATTTTTAAAGCGTCGTGCATCATGGGTCTTGCGTCGTGCGCCAAAGCACTGATCTCAGTCAGCGATTTTGCGCCCGACGCAAAGCGTGCGACGCTCGACGGTCTTGTGTACTTCTATCCTATTGAGCCGCTAGGGAGATTACACGGCTTTGACAATGAGCGGGTGAAAATCGCCATTAAACGGGTAAAACTCGCAGTGGGCAGAGCTAAGTTATTGAAGTAACGAGGGATGTTGGGGACACTGGTTTGGGATGCGGGATCCCCGAATAGCATATATCTAATAGGATGTGATATCCTATAAGATGTCTACGTGCGGATCGTGTTGGATACGTCTGTCGTGGTAGCCGCCCTGCGAACACGGCTGGGCGCGGGGAACGCTGCTTTGCAGCTTGTTGCGGAGAAGCGAATAAAGATGCTGGCAACCCCGCCGCTTTTCCTCGAATACGAGGATGTGCTGAAACGCCCGGAGCATCGATTGGCACATGGTTTGAGCCTCGAGGCGATCGATGAATTCCTGGCGGAGCTGGCAGCTTTGATCGAGCCGGTCGAAGTTCATTTCCAGTGGCGACCGCAAGGACGCGATCCCAACGATGAAATGGTGTTCGAAGCTGCATTCAATGGAAGGGCGGATGCGCTGGTCACCTACAATGTCGCCGATTTCGCCGGTCTAGGAGAGCGCTTTAAAATTGTGGTAATGACTCCGGCTGAGTTGCTGAAGAAGGTGAAATCATGAGCAAAGCTACGTACCCGTTGAAGCTTCCTCTTTCTATCAAGAGGGCAGCCCAGCGGCTCGCCAAAGAAGATGGCGTTTCTCTGAATCAGTGGATTGCAGTCGCGGTGGCTGAAAAGGTAGGCGTAGTTGAAACCGCCGCCGAATTTTTCAAGAAGCGCTCTGGAGATGCAACCGGCGCGGGCCTGATGAGATTTCTTCGCAACGCTCCGAAGGTCACGCCCGAGGCGGAAGACAAGGTGAGGTAGCCACGATTCATTCGCACCAAGATTACGTTAATCTTGGGAACTCGCGGCAGCCGCGGTCGGCAAGCCGCGAACCAGCCAGGAGTAGAGCAACTTGATCAGGTCATAGCGAAGGCGGTCGGTCCCGGCTGCTTCTGAGGCTGCTGCTTCAACGATTCCTCCGGTTTCTTTCAATCTGGTTTGCAATTCGTGTTTGAGCCGGGCTGATTCCTTTTCGCTCCGTGGAATTGTGACTTCGCCTGTGACGCCGGCTTGTGAAATAGCAGCCAGCAATTCGGCCTCGGCTCGGCTTTCGGCGATGTAGGTAGAGGCCTCGTCAATTTTGCGGGTCATTTTCGCAGGCGAGGGCGCCCGCGCCACACTGGTGAAGTAAAGGGTGGTCGCTTCGAAGAAGTGCTCGGCAGCGGGTAAGTGTGATTGCAAGAAATTCGTTCCGGATTCGCAGGGATGATATGGCGATACTGCTGCGCCATCGGCCAAAACCCAACGCCAGCCTGCAATCCGGTCACGTCATACCACAGATGCCTACCCTTACAACTTGAACGTTCGGGAACCGGCACGCTTTTTGATTTATTGCTGCCGAAGGTTTTCTTAGCTCCCCAATTGATGTAGTGCCACGCGTATGTTCGCCTGATTTCGTCAAGCTCCTGATTCACCCAGAGGACGACGCGATCCAACTGACCGGCGGTGACGATAGGGCGGTCCACCTGCATCAGGCTGTGAACTTCGGGGCGAATGAACTTGCGCTCGATGGGATGGAGAGTTTTGTCGCCGGCTTCGACGATTGCGACTTTGCCGCTCACGACTTCTTCGCGTTTGCGATGCGGGATTAGCGGGAGCGAGCGCCAGTTGAGCTCGTTTGGATATTCGTCGAGCAATTCGTTCGTAACGTCGCGCGGCATGAAGAAGGCGTCGCAGCCGCTTGTTATTCCACGTCTGATGGTCGCGATTTCGCCGAGGCGCACGAAGCGATGTCCGAACTCGCGCATGATTTCGAAATAGAAATCGGGCGCGCGCAAATAGCGGCCCCATTTTCCGCCGCCATAATCGAGGATGGAGGCGTGAGGGGATTCGTGGTGATGGGTCAACTGTAGGTCGTTGAAAGCAACTTTCTCCATTCCGTCTGTCATTCCGAGCGAAGTCAAGGAATCTGCTTCTCGCTGGGGAACAGCAGGTCCCTCGACTGCGCTTGATTCTTCGCTGCGCGAAGAAGCAAGCTCCGCTCGGGATGACAGATGTGAGATAGCTCGGGATGACAGATGTGAGGTAGCTCGGGATGCCTTGGTTGGGGTGGAACCGGACGCGGGCATGAATGGCCGCTCTTTCACGCCAGTATCCGGGTCAAGCGCTCGAAACCGCCTCAGATGAGGAGAATGACGAGGAAACCAGTGACGCGGATGTGTCACAAAAGGGGGTACGGGTAGAGCACCGGTCGCGTCAAAATCCCCACCCTGTCGCTCCAAAATCGGGAGCGACAAGGATGGGGTACCCTCGAGAGTGGTTGAGGTGAAACGTTATCGGACAAGAGTGTCCGATCTTCACGAGGCATCATCAAATCAGCGAGTATTCTCAAGACTTCCCACCAGGAGTGAAAACATGACCGACTCCTCACGCACATATCTTCCCGCGGCTGGGCGCGACTTTCTTCTTCCTTTATATGACCCGATTGTGAAGCTGTTTGGTGGGGACGCGGCGAGGGAAACGCTGCTGGAGCAGGCTGCGATCCGTCCCACGGACCGCGTTTTCGATCTGGGCTGCGGCACCGGCACTTTCGATATCGTGATCAAACAGCGGTTCCCGCAAGTTGAACTGGTCTGCATCGATCCCGATCCGAAAGCTCTTGCGCGTGCTCGCAAGAAAGCGTCGCGCGCGGGAGTCGTCATTCAGTTCGAGCAGGGCTTTGGCGACCAGCTTCCTTATCCGGAGGGCTCATTCGATCGGGCGATCTCGTCGTTTGTGTTTCACCATGTTCCGGCCGAGGAGAGGGAAAAGACTTTGCGCGAAGTGCGTCGCGTGCTTAAGCCGGGCGGTGAGTTCCACCTGGCGGACTTCGAAGGCCCGGAAGACCAGAAGCAGGGATTCATCAGTCATCTCCTGCATTCGCACGCTCACCTGAAGGAAAATTCCGCGGCAAAAGTCATCGGGGTGATGAAAGCCGCCGGGTTTTCGGATGTGGCGAAGGTCGGACGCCGGAAAAAGTTGTTCGGGGCAGTGGCGTATTACAGAGCGGCGAAGTGACAGAAACCCACTTCTCGCAAAGACGGCGAGAAGTGGGGCACCCGGCTGCCGGCTATAGGCATGTACTCTCGCGCCGGTGTGTGACAGACTTGTGACAACGGCCTTTGCGGTGCCTGCTTTTATTCTTGTGAAAACACGTTCTCGTCAAGGAGTACCCGTATGAGGATGCGTTACCTTCTCTTGTTCGGAGTCCTACTCGAGACTTTGGGTTGTGGCATGAGCACTCCCCGTAGACTTCAATCGGTCACCGTAAGTCCTGCCAGCGCGGATGCGAAGGATTTTCCCAATGGACGGGTTCAATTTACTGCGACGGGAATTTTCAATAAACCTCCCACTCGCGTAACGCCCCTTCCGACGTGTTCAATGTCGAGCGGCAC
>DATBIE010000211.1:0-8027 GCA_036557105.1 Terriglobales bacterium | reverse complement strand
GCAGTCAAATGCACTGTGAAATCGCCACTATGAGTAAAAGTGTGGCGTACCTCAGCGCCTGATGAACGGGTACCGTCGCCGAAGTCCCAGCGATATTCGACAACCGGATCACTGTCCTGTTCAGTTGTGGCCGAGAATTGTTCGGGCGCAGCTACCGAGACATTTGTCGGCACCTGCGCATTCACGCTTGGCGCAGCAGCGGAAATACTCGTGTCGATAATTTTGACGACCTCTACGGATCTCGGCGGAAGAGTGAACGATACGGAGTTGGCGCCGCCTTCAATTGACCTTCCGGTGTCCAGCACGTCGATCAATTGCGCGCTTCCTTTCAGCTCCAATCCCAAATCTGCATACTGAAGCTCGTGCTTGCGCTCTTTCTCGGTCCAGTTGAAAACCGTCAAAATTGACTGACGCTTGCTCTCTCGCAAAATGAAAATGGTGGGTAGCTCATCTTCGGGCGCATAGCTCATCAAATCGACCGGTATCGACGCGCGCTCAAGTTTGGCCATTTTGATGAGATCGCGGTTCTTGACCAACGCCATACGATCCGCATCCATGAAAATCGACGGCAGGTCGTCGCCAATCTCGTACATCCCGCCTGAAACCGCCGAGAGGGCGATCGACGTCCGCGCTTCATCGAGCGTGAGCGGACGCTTTCCACCATGCCACGCCTGTTCCTCGAGCGTCTGCCTCGAGACGGAGAATGCGTCGGCATCGCCAATGAAGAAGTTGCGATTCATGTAGTAACGAGCAGCGACTCCGGTGGCAGCATCGTGAGTGGCTCCGAATGTATGTCCTGTGTCCTGTGAAATACGCCCGCAATCAACGAGACCCACGGGATTCAGCATCGGGCTGCCGTCTTTGTCGAGAAGTACATTTTCACCAACGGCTTCACGAATCACCTTGAGCCCAATCCGCTGGGCTTCTAGCGCAGTCGTATGCGGGCGATAGTAGTAGCCCTCGATGGCCGCGTCGTCCATGAAATCGAGCTTGATGTAACGAATGCCCCAGTCGCGTACCAGAGTCGAATAAGTCTGCCGAAGATAATTCTGCGCGCCGGGGTTGGTCGTATCGAGAATGTAGAGGTGGTCCAACTTTTTTCCACCAATCACATAACCTGCGTGAATTGGCTGATGCTGTGCATTGTGCACGAGCCAGTCCTTGTGCTTTTCATAGACTGAAGAGCGCTCGGAAACCTCAAAGGGCGCAGTCCAAATTCCGGGAGTAAGTCCGAGCCGCTGAACTTTGTTTTCAAAGGCGGGCATTCCGTCCGGGAAATTAGTCTTGTTCTCCGTGGTGTATTCTCCTCGGGCGTACTGATAGCCTTCATCAATGTGGAAGAACTTGTAACCGAGATCTTTCAGTTGTTCGGAGAGAAATTTCGCATTGGTGAGCGCCGTTCCTTGATTAAGTCCGAAGTAATATGCGGTCCAACTCCACCAGCCAATAGGAGTCGGTGCGCTGACTCTTGGGTGATGCAGCTCGCGAATGAGTTTTCCGTAGTTCTCAAGTTGCGCATGATAGTCGGAGCTCAAGGACAACATGAGCTTCTCTGCGGAAATGCTTTCGCCTGAATTAATTGGCAAACTCAATTCGACACGATCCTCGGCTGGGGAAGAGCGCAAGGAATTCTCGAGTTCGAGCTCCGTCGTCCCGGTTGAATCGACTTCGTAGCTGGCGATCTTTGACCGTGGCTGTGCGTGTAAGCGGAGAATCGTCAGCCAACGTTCCGAAGTGAGAATGGCGACGAATAAACTATTGCGGCTATCACGGTTATAGATAAGCTGGCTGCCGACACCGCGATAAAGTCCGCTTGTTTCGTCGCCGAAGTCGTGAATGGCCATCTGTGGCCGGTCTTCGCTGAAGCTGTCAGAAAGGATGCGGTCCGCAGATTCCGGGCCGCCAAGATCGATTCCGCTGGGGTTAGTGACTTCGATCGAGCGAATTGCCTGGACTTCGAATTGTTTGCCAGTCGTATTTTGCACGGAAGCAGAGAGTTCGACGTAGTCCGGATTGGAATTCAAACGAATAGAACAGAGCAAGTCGGGCTGTCCCGCGAGACCGCTGTATGTGACCATCAGTGTGTCGTCTCCGGTAGAGTTGCTCGAGTGCTTCGGGTAGTCACTGGAATGCACCCAGTGCCCGTTGATTTTCGCCGCAACACCGGCAGTCAAATGAGCAGCAGTGCCCGATTGCTTGGTGATTGTATAGAGTCCCGTTTGCTGACTTATTTCGACTCGCAACTCCGCGTTTTCAATTTTGCTCGCAGCCGTCGCAGCTCGCGTCTGGATTCCTAACCCACAAAAACAGATAATCGTCAAAACTAGTATTGCTGCCGTTCGCTTCGATCGAAATCTCGGTTTGATTTTCATCCTGTTTCCGAAGCCTCTTTTGAGAGATACAAGTTCGAATAGTATTCGTAACGCTGTTGCGGTATATTGCGAACCATTACTTTTACTTTCGTTTGGTTTGCCTGTCAACCCTGGTATCGTGGCCATTTTCGTGGGCTCGAAGCCGCTGATGAATATTTTGACTGTTGGGCTATCCGGGGTAGGGCGCTGGAAAATCTACGATATGGAACGGTCTGACTCTGTGCTCGAAAAGATTTACAACAAGAATGCCGAGCGTATGTTTTCCCAATTCCGAGGCGTCTCGGCTACGACGGCAAGCAATTGATCGCCACTCAATGTAGCGCTGATACGAGCGCTCGATGCCCACTTCTCGCAAACTTAACGAAAAGTGGGCGCGCCGCCTTTCTTTCTTGTCAATTATTTTCCGGTTGCGGTCTCTAAATCCTCGGCAGCCTTGTCGATTCCCGCTGCGACGTTTTCGATAATCTGAGATACCTGTGGAATCTGACCGTCGGCTTCCTTCCACTTCTTCTCATCCATATATTCGCGAACGGCGGCGATGGGCTTCGCGCCGTAACCGGTGTATGCACCTGGCGCATAAATCTGGTTTTTAAACCATGGACGCTCGGGCAAGCCCTTCTCATTCAGAAACAATCTTGGAACATGCATCAAATCTGCGTTAAGTTCTTGCAGCTTTTGCTCCTCAAACGCGGGTGAACCGTTTGCCTGCCAACTCGACAAGGCTTTTGAATAGCGGTCGGCGCTCTTCTTAAGAGCTTCAATCGCATTTTTAATTGGCGCGAAATTCATGAAAGGAGGGACGGTCTCCGGGGGTGGTGGCAGGGTCGGATGACGCGGATCATTCGTTGCGGTGAACACGCCTTCTTTAAGCTCGAGGTTGCGCTCGGTGAATTCATCCTGCTTCTGCTTCAGCATCTTCTCGAGCTCGCCCTCGTATTTGGAAATCGCCTCCGCTTGCGGCGAAAAATCGAGCGGGACCAGCTCGGCATCCGCTAGGCGCATTGCGGCGCTGCCAATCATCTGCGCCATAGCGCGGCCGTAGGCAAAATCAGTGTCGATGAAATGCGTGTACCAGTAGAAGTCATCGTAAATCGAGTGATATTGATCGCCGTTGTCTTCGCCGCCAAAGCCCATGTCGAGCGTTGAGATTCCGACAAAATCCTGAAAAGCAGTGTAATCAGATCCATCCCCAAGAGTCCCCAGCACGAGATCGTGGCGTTTGCGTAGTTCCTCTTTCTGCTCCAGATCTTTCGCTTTGGAAATATTTCTCAAATGTGCCCGCTGAAACACAGACATCTTTGTCTCGGGGTCTTGAACGTCTCGCGCAACACCACTGATAAACTTCTCTAAATCTTGTGTACCGCCTACATCGAGAAAGCCACGCTCGTTAGTATCAGAGTTGATGTAAGCAATCGCGTGCTCCTGGAGCTCCTTGCGGTGTGTTTCCACCCATTCGACGGAACCTAGCAATCCAGGTTCTTCTCCATCCCACGCGCAGTAGATGATCCTTCGCTTCGGAGTCCAACCCTGACGGTGGAGTTCACCCAACATGCGGGCCTCTTCGAGTAGCGGAGCCTGGCCGGCGATCGGGTCATCAGCTCCATTCACCCAAGCATCAAAGTGGTTCCCGCGGATCACCCATTGGCTGTCATTTGATCCATGGAGAGTTGCGATCACGTCATAAAGCGGCTTGAGGTCCCAATTCGATGCGACTTTGAGGTGGACCTTCGCCGGGCCAGGACCAACGTGATAAGTGATCGGAAGACCTCCGCGCCAATCTTCCGGAGCAATCGCACCTTTCAAGGCGGAAAGAAGTGGAAGCGCATCTCCGTAAGAGATCGGAAGCACCGGAATCTTCGTGATGGTTTTGGCGTCTTTGATGGGAAGCCGCTTTGCATCGGCAGTCGCTCCCACCTGCGGCGTAAGCGGATCGCCGGGGTAATCGGTGTCCATCACGCTGCCACGCTGCACTCCGAAACGCGGACGCCAGCCGCCGTTAGGGTAATCATCACCTTCGTAGTAGCCGTCACCCTTAGGATCGGAATAGATAATGCAGCCGATAGCACCATGCTCGCCGGCAACTTTGGGCTTGATGCCGCGCCAGCCGCCGCCGTAGCGAGCAATCACGATTGCGCCTTTTACGGAAATGCCGAGGCGATCGAGACGCTCGTAGTCCTCACGGTTCCCGTAGTTCACGTAAACGAGAGGCGCAGTTACGTCGCCATCGATCGAATAAGCGTTATATGTGGGGAGTTGTTCTGAGGTCTGACTGCTTGTGGGATCTTGCGGTACGACTGGCTCTTGCAACTTTGCGGTGAACTTCGTGGGCTCGACCAACTCAACTACGCGTTCCTTTGGAGTTGGAAAAAGCACATTGAACGTTTCGATTTGCGCGTCAAATCCCCACTCTTTGAATCTCGAAAGGATCCATTCCGCGTTGTCCTTGTCATAGGGCGACCCGACATGGTGAGGACGAGCGCTCAAACGCCGCATATTTTCGCGAATATTGTCGGCAACGATTCCATCTCGAAATTTCTGTTCCCAGTTCTTTTCCGGTTGCACTGCCTCAGAGCTGTAGCCAAGCAGGCGCGACGATTCTTGTAATGTTGAACTTCCTTCATCTTTGGACTGAGCTGTTAGCAATTGGCTTACGACAATTACGCAACAACACATCCATCGAATTTTCATGAGGGCTCCTATTTTGGCTGAATTATGAGCAGCAAATCGGGCAAACCGACCCATGATCTTACTCGAATTCATCGGCCCATGTTATGAATCCAGACGAGATTCCTGCGCGCGGCGTTTTTCGATTTGCCGCAGGTGAAAACGCAATTTGAGGAGCGTCGGTTTTTTCTCTGGCACGCCAAGCCGGTCTTGAAGCTCCTGCAAGGCAAAGTGCACCACATCATGGTGATGAAGTTCGGCGGGAGCGACATCGTCGCTGAGTTGCAGCCAAATGTTGTGGAGTAGATCAATTTCCTTTGGGGTCAGGTGGGGAGCGTGTGGACCTAAATAAAAGACATGCTCCTGCCCGGTAGGGGAATAGATTTGTAAGCGGAGCTGAGGTTTCGGATCGGGCAGTCGCTCCCATGCCAGCCCTGCTATGCGGGCCTCTTCGGTTACTGGATTATTCGGAGAAGAACCGAGTACGACAACCGCCGACTGCAGACTCTGCGCCGCCCGCAGAATCGCTTCCCACTTGCCTGTCGCACCGGCGACTGCCAGATGGATGGTTTTGCCTCTTTTTTCCGCCAGCGCGAGTGCGCGCGTAAATAGAATCTGCTCTTCAGAACTGAAGAGTTGTTGCGGCTCAAGCTCATGCTCGCCGCTTCCACCGCGCTGAAGAAATCGAAGGTGAAGCGCAACAACGTCCTGCTTGCGAGTGTCTACATAATCGAGAACTGCGCCGAGGTTATAGAGCGTGTTGTAATTTCGAACCATAACGAGAATGCTTGCGGGGCGAACCCCAAGGGACTCGGGAGTGAGGCCCTCGCTTATTTCCAGGTTGAATTGGTCGAGTTCAGCCTTGTCTGCGATACGTTTTTTTGTGACCTTCTCTGAGATTTGAAAGACCGTGAAAAAAACGATTGTGAACGCGAGTCCAGAAACGGTCGCCACTTGCTTGGTAAAGAGATTGATTGCGCACAATGCGATCAGTGTCAGTGTAATCAATGCTAAACCGATCGGAAGTTCTATCTTCCCTAGATGGATGTTGAGCGGCACTCGAAATTCCCTTTGGCCCGGCTTTTTGTATCGAAGGACGAGGACCGCAAGCCCCTTCATGGCAAAGCTCCACATGACGCCAAATGCATATGCCTCACCCAGCACAAAAATATCGCCGCCGCTCAGAACAATGGTTAAGATCTGAAGGATGACAACCAAATTCAAAATGCGGAAGGATGTTCCGTAGCGTTTATGCGGCTTCCTGAACCATTGCGGCAGAATTCCATCTTCGGAGACTCGATTCAACACGCCATTTGAACCGACGATGGCGGTGTTGACCGCGCCTGCAAGCATGAGCGCGCCCACCACAGCGACGAATGCGCGGAAAGCCAGCCGGAGTGGAAGTGGACCGGACAGGTACATCGCCAGGCCACCAATGGGGTTATCGAAAAAATTATGGCGGACCGCATCGGGTACGATCACTACTGACAAGAACGCTGCGCCAGCAGTGAAAACTAAGCTGTACAGAAAAATAACGAATCCGGCCTTCTCGAGATTTTTGAGTTTGGGATGTTCAATCTCACGGTAGACCTGGGCCATTGTTTCCTCGCCGCTCATCGCGAGAACCGAATGCCCAAGACCAATCAGGATGCCAACGAAACCGACAGTGTAGGGCAGGGAAGAATTGTGCAGCCAACCCAGCGCGCCTCCGTGCGCACCGGCGGAGTAAGTTAGATTTTGAAGATGGGGCCAGGGTGGAAGGTGGCCGCCGCGGAGAACAAGGGTGTAAACACCCCAGGCTATCATCATAACCACCATCACAGTGGTTACGTACATGATCCGCAGCGCCTTCTCACTCGACTCTGGAATGCCTTTGACGTTCTCCCACCAAAAATAGAGAGTGACAGCAATTGCGAAGGTTGCGGCGCCGCCATTCATTGGCAAGCTGATATTCAGGTGCGAATACCGCAAAACTTCATTGAACAATCCAATGACGTACAGTCCGGCGGAAACCCCGCTAATCGGTCCTGTCAGTATGTAGTCAAACATCAACGCCGATACCGAGAACTTGGCCAACGTGCCGCCCATTGCCTCCTTTACCACGCGGTACACACCGCCGCGAACGAACATGCTCGAACTCTCGATATATACTGCCCGAACCGCATACGAGAGCAGCATGATGGCGAGCACAAACCAGGGAGCTGCTTTTCCGACGAAGCCTTCGGCTATCGCTCCCGCGTAAAAGGCCGAGGAGCCCATATCGTTCAGAACTATTGCAGCCGCCTTCCAAAACGAAATGAAAGCCAGCATCGCACTGGAAGCGATTAGAACGCGTGGCACACGGGCAGCGCCCGCAGAGGGATCTGAGAATTGCATGTGGTTGCGCACGTCATGGGGCTCACGACGCGCGACTCCTTTCTGCGTCTGCGAGGTTAGCTGTCGGGCTCGGACTGAAAGGTGTCCTACCGTGCGCCGGTTGGGCCGGCCTTACGGATTCGCCCCGTCGGAGTTTTACTCCGTTGCGGGTCCCCCGCTCCCGCTGAGTTGCGGGATTCGACGTCGAGATGATTGTACCTGACGCAGAGAGATGCGTCATCAGCTACGACCATCGTTCGGCAGGGCAGTGAACCGTACTCGGATTGTCGCCAAAAATCGGCGATTGCCGGTACCCGAGTTGCCGATGGGTTTAGCGAACGCGTGGCGCTACAATCCGTCGCATGGAAGCGACTACCTCAACGGCACAGACGGAGCCCTCAGCACTGAGTGGTGTACAAGTCGGTGTTGTCATTGCCGGGTACGCGGCAGTTCTCCTGCTTTCGGCGGCGCTCCTGGTTATGCGCCATTTGCAATACGTGAGGTATGCCTCCGACGCGGATACCTCTGGCGGCATGTGGGCTTTTGGCGACCTGATGCTCGAATTGTTTGTCGCCGGCCTGTTCCTCGTGCCAACTCTTCTGCTCGCTTTTTTTATTCGTAAATCTGAAGCGGCAT
>DATBIE010000210.1:0-39947 GCA_036557105.1 Terriglobales bacterium | reverse complement strand
CTCTGGATCAGCATATCGGGGTTCGAATCCCTGGGGGGCAGCCAAATCTTACTAATCTCAACGGTCGAACTATTCACCGCTCGGAAGTGCCCATGGAGCAGACTCTTCGGAAAAATTATTTCTCCCTCTGCAGGTGAGCAGTCCACACTAAGTTGCCCTACCAAGTCGGATCACCAATCATATGCGCCACGTCGGTTCTGGTAGTAGCTCAAGTCTGAGATGTTCAGATCGCCCTCACCGCGAATGGAGCGAGTCAAGAAACTGCCGCAATATTTTGCTCAGTCCCTCGGGCTGTTCCCAGGGTGAGTAGTGACCTGCCTTCGGGATCACCTTCATCTGGCTGCCGGCAATATTCTGCTTCATCAACTCTGCTTCAGGAACTCCCGTCAGTCGATCTTCGTCCCCAGTAATGATCAGTGTGGGCACGCTCATGGTCTTGAGCGTCGCTACCGAATCCGGCCGCTCGGCCATTCCGCGCTGCACGCTGGCAACGTCCTCCGCAGACATCTTACGCATCATTCGCAGCGCGCCTTCCACCAAGTCCGGGCGCAAACTGCGAGTGCTCTCCCCAAGAACTTTTTGCAGCATACCCTCGAAGAACGGCTCTGTGCCGCGCTGCATGACATCCTTTGCGGAATCCAGTCGGCCCTGACGTGCCTCAGCACTATCCCCCGCTGCCTTTGTGTTGCATAGAACCAGCGCACTCACCCGTTCGCGGAACCGTCGCCAGAATTCAAAAATTGTGTACCCGCCGATTGAAACTCCGACGAGCGCCGCGCGATCGACTCCGGCGTCAGTCATAATTCGCGCGACATCGAGTGCGTGCTTCTGCATTTTGGCCGGGCCTTCTCCGAGACCAGACTCGCCATGGCCACGTAAATCCGGCATGATCAATTGGTAGCGTGGGGAGAGTAACTTCGTTACGGGCAGCCAGAATTCATGATGAACAGGAAATGGATGGAGAAGCACGACGGCAGGACCAGATCCCGCGACATCGTAGAAAATTTCGGCGTCATCACTCACCACCCGTTGCATGGCAAAATTATAGAGAAGGAAGTGCGCGAAATTGTTACGTGGTACTCGCGCCTGCCAGAGCGGGCCGTCGTTCAGAGACCGACGCCAGCGCCGCTTCGAGCACATTTAGACCTTCATCGAGTTGCTCATCCGTGACGACCAGCGGCACTAGAATCCGGACTACATTTCCGTAGCTGCCCGCGGTGATTGTGATTAGCCCATGTTCGTAGCAGTATTGGGTTATCTTCTTTGTTTCATCGGAAGCCGGCACACGAGTTTCGCGGGACTTCACTAGTTCAATGGCTCGCATCGCGCCCAAGCCGCGAGCATCGCCAATAATTTCAAATCTCTTTTTCCATTGGCGGGCGCGCTTTTCAAAATGCTGGCTGATGGATTCAGCCCGCCGCAGGAGATCACCCTTTTCAAATTCATCAAGAACCGCGTTAGCCGCTGCGCAGGAGAGTGGATTGCCGGCGAAAGTTCCACCCAATCCGCCGGGGCCGGGTGCGTCCATAATTTCCGCCCGCCCGGTGACAGCCGCGAGAGGTAGTCCGCCGCCGAGTGATTTCGCTGTCACGACCAGGTCCGGCTCTATCCCGTAATGATCGCTCGCAAACATTTTCCCGGTGCGACCGAATCCGCTCTGAACCTCGTCCGCGATGAACAACACACCATGCTTATGGCAGATATCCATGATGATGCGGAAGAACTCCGGCGGAGGATTGACAAATCCTCCCTCGCCGAGCACCGGTTCGGCAATCACGGCGGCAACATCTTCGGAAGCGACCACTCGTTTGAATGTGTCTTCGAGATGCCGGGCGCAATACACATCGCACTCGGGATATTTCAGCGAGTACGAGCAGCGGTAGCAGTATCCGTACGGAATCCGGTAAACATCCGATGGAAACGGCGCAAAGCCTGCCTTGTAAGGATGTGTCTTGCTGGTGAGCGCGAGCGTCATCATCGTCCGGCCGTGAAATGCGTCTTCAAAGGCGATGATGCCTGAGCGTCCGGTGTGGGCGCGCGCGATCTTGACCGCATTCTCCACGGCTTCAGCGCCGGTGTTTACCAGCAGCGTCTTTTTAGGGAACTTTCCGGGCGTGATCTTGTTCAGGCGCTCAGCAAGACGAATGTAATTTTCGTAAGGAGTAACTTGCGAACAGATGTGCAGAAATTTCTGAAGTTGGGATTCGAGCTCGGAGATAACGTGCGGGTTTCGATGACCCGAGTTCAGGCAACCGATGCCGCCGGCGAAATCTAGAAACCGGTTTCCGTCTACGTCTTCGATCCATGCATCCTGCGCGCGAGCAACGTAGATCGGCGTGGCGTGCGAAAGCCCACGCGGAACAGCAACGTCGCGTCTGGCCGCGAGGGCGCCGGAGTTCGGGCCAGGAACCGACGTTCGTAGTTGAATGGTGCTCATATTCGCCGTAGTTCTTGCGTTTTACTCTGTGTTTCGTCTCCGTGGAACTCTGCGTTCTCTATGGTTATATTTTGAGAAGTCCAAGCACAGAGCACACAGGGAGCCACAGAGCAAACCACAGAGAAAGCTGCTCTTGCACCGCTTTTCAATACCATCCGATCGGCTGCTCATTCAAATTGATATGCACCTGCTTTGTTTCGAGATATTCCTCGATTCCCCACGGCCCGAGTTCGCGGCCGAAACCCGATTGCTTGTATCCACCCCAGGGAGCTTCAACGTACGTCGGCTGCATGTGATTGACCCATACAATACCGGCGCGAAGCGATTTCACGACGCGAAAAGCTTTGAAGATGTCCCGCGTCCAAACCGCAGCGGCCAGCCCGTAAGGAGAATCATTCGCGATCTTCAACGCGTCTCTTTCCTCGTCAAACGGAATAATTGATGCCACAGGGCCAAAGATCTCTTCCCGGGCAATGCGGGCGCTGTTCTCAACATCGTAGAAGATCGTCGGTTCCACATAAAAGCCCTTAGCAAATTTCTCCGCCCGACCGCCGCCAATTGCAATCTTGCTTTCCTGCTTCCCCAAATCCTGGTAGGAACGTACGCGCTGGTATTGTTCCTTGCTCACCAGCGGCCCCATCTTTGTCTCGCGCTCGAGTGGCGGTCCAAGTTTTATGCTGCGCGCCTTCTCGGTCATCGCATCGACAAACTTCTTGTAGATTGGCTTTTGCACCAGGATGCGACTGCCCGCCGAGCAAACCTCGCCTTGATTAATGAATACTCCGAAAAGCGCACCGTCGATAGCGGCTTCGAAGTCAGCATCTGCAAAAAAGATATTTGGCGATTTTCCGCCAAGCTCAAGAGTGACGCGTTTTACAGTATCCGCAGCCTGCTTAACGATGATCTTGCCAACTTCCGCACTTCCCGTGAACGCAATCTTATTTACGTCTGGATGTTTGACGAGCGGCGCTCCGCAGGTTTCGCCGTAACCCGTAACGATGTTCACCACCCCCGGCGGCAAGCCGACTTCAGAGAACCAGTTCGCAATTTCCAGTGCAGTAAGGGGCGTTTGCTCGGCCGGTTTCAGCACGCATGTGCATCCCGCAGCCAATGCCGGCGCCAGCTTCCAAGCGGCCATCAGCAACGGATAATTCCAGGGAATGATCTGGCCTGCGACGCCGATTGGTTCTTTTAAGGTCAGACTGACAGCATTGTCCGGAACGGGATTAACGTACCCGAGAATCTTTGTCGCGAGGCCTCCGTAATATTCAAAGCAGGTCGCAACGTCGTTGATATCAAACTCAGCTTCGACGATCGGCTTGCCGGTGTTGCGGCACTCGAGTTCCGCCAGCATCGCGGAGTTTTGCCGAATCTTCTCCGCAAGCCGGAAGAGGACTCGCCCACGCTCCTGCGGAGTGGTTGAAGCCCACGGTCCTTCATCAAATGCAGCCCTGGATGCTGCAACCGCCCGGTTCACGTCTTCCGCGTTCGCGTCCGGAACTTGCGCGATGACCTCTTCCGTCGAGGGATCGTGAACAGCGAAGGTCTTCCGCGATTTGCTCTCGACCCACTCGCCGTTGATATAGAGCTGATATGTTTTTACTTCCGTTGCGACTCCGCTGGGCATGAGACCTCCTGCTACATCGTTGAACTGCGCTCGGCGGGGCGGGCCTGGAGGGCCGCCCCTACACTCACCGCCTGTACTTTGCGTCTTCCATAAACAAAAAAGAAAAATGCGGCGAGTGCCAGAAAGAAAACCGTCCCGCCCACCATCCACACCTCATAAGAAAAAACTGACACGATCTGTTGCGCCGGAAAAAACACCAACGCCGTTCCGAGAAACGTCGTAACAAATCCGGCTATGCCGCAAAAGAGCAGAGTTCCGCGACCATAGCGTCCCCGAAGGTCGCGTTTCCATCCGAATTTCACGAGTGCCGCAAACATATAAAGGAATGGAACAAGTTGCAGTACCACCGCCAACGACAGCATCCGCTGGAACGCTCCCTGCACTTTCTCGCCGCCCGCGAAGTCGAGCACGACAATCAACGCCGAAACCAGACCCTGCACGATCAGTGCGGCGTAAGGAGTACCATATTTCGGATGTACTTTGCCGAGCCAGCTTGGCATGTACGAATCGAGTCCGGCAACGAACGGAATGCGCGCCGATCCGCCCATCCACGCCGAACCGATACCCGCAATTGAGAAGCTCAACAACAACGCAAACGGGACGATGATCCAAGGAATCCCGATCTGTTCCGTCATGTGGCCGACGGCCTGCACGATTCCCTGCAGCACGCTGATGTCACTCCTGCTTATGGCAATTAACAGCGTGAGCGTAGCGCCAATATAGAGCGCGCCAGAAATCACTCCACCCCAAGCGACAGCTCGCGGAAGATCGCGCGCCGGATCACGAATTTCGTCGCCCATAACCGACGCCAATTCTAGTCCCACAAGTCCGAAGCAAATCACTCCAAATGCGTTCAGCGTGGATCGGTAATCTGCGGGAATGCGAAAGTCACCTGCACTAAGATGCCCACCAAAACGCAGCCAGACCACGATTCCCAACCCAATTAGGACAAACGCCGCAACTCCCGTCCCAATGGCGCCCGCGTTATTGATCCACTTCCCCACACCTAGTCCGATAATGTTGAGCACCGTCAACAGAGCGAGCAAGCCCAGCGAAGTAATCATCGCGAAAGCCTTATTCTCCGCTAGCCCTTGATGGCCCGCGCCGAGAACATAAACCGAAACGCCGACGAAGTAGAGCATCACCGTCGGCACGTAGAGCATGTTGTTAGTCCAGTAGCACCAGCCGGAGAGGAAGCCGTGAAAATCCCCGAAGACTTCTTTCGCCCAGAGATACACTCCCCCTTCCCCGGGATAGCGTTGCGCCAATTCGATTACGGCGATGCCCTGAGGCAAGAAGAACAGCAACACGGAAATGATCCAGAGCCAAACCGTGACACCGCCGTTCGCTGCAATGGATGGCGCCACGTTCAGATTGAACACGGCGACAACGAACAGAAGAACCAGGTCCCAGCGCCCGAGAACGCGCTTAAGATTGGGCGAAGTAGAGTTATCGTCGATGGACATCTGCTTTGACGTCAGAACGGGCGAGGACGCCCGTTCCCCCGAAATTATGTTGTGGTTGCCCCGCCCCTTCACCGGATTTTGGCAAAGGGGTGGATCGCACAACTAGTGTGCCACCACTGCGACTGAGCGTTCCTGTTGCGCCTTCGCCAGCGCCGGCGCGACATCGGCAAAGGCAGCAATGTGCTTGTCGATGTCCGCTGGCGTATGCTGCACGGACATTGTCCACTGCTCGTCCCACCAGTAGGGCTGCGGCATCACTCCACGATTCACCATGCCAAACCAATAGTGTCGCCACACATCGGTGTCGACCGTCAGCCAGTCACGATAGTTTCGGACTTCTTTCGGATACAGCATAAGCGCGCCATTGGCCCCCGCGCTGATGACGTATCCCTGCAGGCCTGTCTTGCCAACAATCTGCCGATAACCATCCGTCAACTTCTTGCTCAACTTCTCCACATGCGCATAATTTTCACGTGTAAGAACGCTCCGGAAGGTCGCAACTCCGGCAGCCATCGAAACGGGATTGGTGTTGTAGGTTCCGCCATGAAATACCTTGTGCTGAGAAATCAGATCCATCACGGATTTATGCGCGCCGAATGCAGCTAGCGGCAACCCTCCGCCGATCGACTTTGCGAGGCAGATCATGTCCGGCGTAACGTTGAAATATTCCGAAGCTCCACCCCAGCCAAGTTTTGCGCCGGTTTTGACTTCGTCGAAGATCAACAGTGCGCCGTTACGGGCGGCGATCTCGCGCAAGCCTTCCAGGAACCCCGGTTGCGGCATGCATAACCCAACGTTCATCATGATTGGTTCAAGAATAATTGCCGCAATCTCGCCAGGATGCTGCTTGAAGCGCAGTTCGACGCTTTCAAGATCGTTGAAAGTCGCAATCAGCACATTGTCTAGCGTTGATTTCGGAACGCCCAGCCCGGCTGGCGCAGAAGTCGGAGCATGAATGTCTCCGTACTCTTCAGGCGAGTGCGGCTTTACGCTGACGAGTGCATTATCGTGCAGTCCGTGATAGCCACCCTCGAACTTCACAATCTTGTCGCGACCCGTAGCGGCTCGTGCGAGGCGGACGGCGTGCATGGTCACTTCGGTCCCGCTATTGCCAAAGCGGACCATCTCAATCGGGAACCGCTCGCAAATCAGCTCCGCCAGTTCCCATTCCATGTCGTGTGGCATCCCGAAAATTGTTCCAAGCCGCAAACGTGGCTCGACCGCCTTCATTACGGCCGGATGACAGTGCCCCGCCATCAGCGCGCCAAAGCAGAGGTTGTGGTCGATGTAGTCGTTTCCATCCACATCGCGGAAGTGCCCAGCCTGGCCTTCTTTCGCAAAAATCGGATAAGGATCGTAGGCGCGGTAATTACTCGCAACGCCAAGTGGAATACGCTTAAGATTCTTCTTGTGCGCCTCAGCAGACTTCGGCGTGCGGCGCACAAAGGTGTCAAGCTCTTTCTGTAGTTCGGGGTACATCACGATCTCCGGCGAGTCTCAGGCCGCTTTCGTAGCAGCCATTAGATTAGCTCCGGCGCGAAGCCGGATTAGCGTTGCCTCCGCAAAAACCTTGCGGGAAAAACAAACCTTGCTATAATTCAGTAAGGTTAGTCGTCGGTCGAGAGAACTGTCAAGCGGAAATTACTCGCTGCGAGCTCATCAATATAGCGCAAATTCTTCTCGCCCGAGAAACTATGTCCGATTCAAGCAGCAACGGCTTCCTCAAAATCGGCGATGTCGCCCGGCTAGTCGGGATATCACCAACCGTCATTCGCATGTGGGAAAGCCTTGGGCTTGCACGACCACAGCGCACCGCCAGTAAATACCGCCTCTACTCGCAAGAAGATGTACGTCTGCTCAAGCGCGCGAGCTTTCTCAGAAAAGTCCGCGGGATGAACGCTCCCGCAATCGTTCAGACGCTCAAGCGTGAAGGGCTGGCGCGCCCTGCCCGCGATGGAAAAGCTGGGGCAATCGGCCCGCGACTGCGGCAGTTGCGCTTAAACAGAGGCGAATCGCTTGCAAACGTCGCCAGTGCCATCGGAATTTCAGTAGGGTTTCTCAGCGCGCTCGAACGCTCGCAAATGAGCGCATCAGTCGGCACTTTGCGCAAACTCGCCCGCTACTACAAAACCAACATTTTGGATTTCCACGACACTGCCCAAGCCAACAAGTATCTGGTGAAGCCTGGCGATCGCAAGACGCTTGAGGCCGGGGATGGCGTTCGCATGGAATTGCTCGCGTGGGGAAATACGGTTATGGAGCCACACCTCTTCCGCGTGGCTCCGGGCGCCGGCAGCGGCGAATCGTACACCCACGTCGGAGAAGAGTTCTTGTACCTCCTGAAGGGAGAGCTGCAAATCTTTCTACGCGGAGAAGAGTACCGGCTGAAGGAAGGCGATAGCTTTTATTTCGAAAGCCCCGTTCCCCACAAGTGGAGCAATCCCGGCCGCTCCGAAACTCTGATTTTATGGGTAAATACGCCCCCGACGTTCTGAAACCAGGACTCTTCACGCTTCTTTGCATTCCTGACTGAGATCCGCCGGGCATTCAAAGAAATACAAATGGTATGAAAAAGAAACGGCGAGCATCATCTTCGTTCGATACGGCTCAGCGACGCTTTGTCATGCGATTAGTACCGTGCAGTTGCGGAACGAGCTTCGCCGTTTCCCCGGATTACGATCAGCGGGGTACAAGCTGGAGTCGTTACTTGATCTGCCCTCATTGCGGAAAGCGCCACGACCCTAAAAATCGTCTTCTCGAACTGGGCTATCAGGAAGATGGATACTGGAAAGTGGACAAGTGCTAACTGGCCACTCCCCAGTGATCGTACTAAAACCTCACTCGCCAAGCCTATACACAATTCCCAAAGAGATTCGGCCGTGGTTCTGGCCGTCATTAAAGAAATTGGTATGTAACCAATCCAGTTGAGCGCGGGCTGCCCAAGTAGGACTGAAGTTATAGTCCGCGCCTCCCCCGAGTACCCATGAGAACGCGGTATCGCCTTCACCAATCCCTGCTGCGTTGACGTTGGTATGACTAAAACCGAACAGCAGGTGGCCGAACGCATCATATTTGTCAGTCTCAGCCGGATGATAAACCCCGATCGGACCAAAATCGAAATTATGTATTCGGCTGCCAATCGAATTTGGGACGTTCGGGAGGATCGTGCCAGCACCGCCGAGATTGCTGCTACCGTACCCACCGCTTATATCGCCCTCGACTCCAAGCATGTTCGAAAAATGCCACGTTCCTGATGCCGTCCATCCGCTCAAACCTATGCCGTAATTTCCGACGTGAGAGTACCCGCCAAACAAATCCAGACGAGGATTGTCGGTCTGGGCAAATGCAAGCGCGCCGGACAACAACAACACCGCACACAAGCCAACTATACGACTCACAGAAATTCCTCCTAAGATACCCGGCCCCATGCTCGCCGAATCGCTTTGCTGGCTCGTACGGGCACACGGCCTGACTCCATTGTTTTTTTAGCGCAAAAAGGCTGCTCCAATTAGAGTGCAGTCTTTGTTCAAGTGTTGCTCCCAGTCAAGCAGCTGCGGGCACCCTGAACTTTTCGTCTCTGCATGATGGTGAAAGTGTCTCAGCCGAGTTCGTGTGAGTTGATCGAATAACAATGCTTGCAATCAAACAACAAATTCCTGATTTTCTTGATCAACAAACGACTTGACTTGAAAAGATCACATGCGAATCTCTGAAGCCTTTCATACATCGAATTAGCAATGAAGCACGAACCAGCATTCACCTATATCGGCGGTCCGACGGCTCTCATCGAGTGGGGCGGACTGCGATTCTTGACCGATCCAGCATTCGATCCCGCAGGAACTGAGTACAAGAGCGGTCCCGCAACATTGAGAAAAATTGCTGCACCAGCGATACCAGCCGAGTCTCTGGGCAGGATCGATGTTGTCCTGCTCAGCCACGATCATCACTCCGACAACCTTGATCACGCAGGACGAGCGTTACTCTCGCGGGCGGGCCGTGTCCTCACCACCGTTGCCGGTGCAGAGCGGCTCGGCGGGAGTGCAATTGGAATTGACACCTGGAAGACTCTCGAAATTCCCGCGCCGGAAGGCGGGCGTTTCACCATTACCGGAACTCCATGCCAGCATGGCCCCGCAGGACTGGCCCGCGGTCCGGTGACTGGGTTTGTAATCTCGTGGTCGGAAGCGCCGAACAGCACTCTTTATGTTTCGGGTGATACCGTCTGGTACGAAGGTGCAGCGGAAATATCAAAACGGTTCGAAATTCACACTGCAGTTCTGTTTATGGGCGCGGCACTCGTACCCCAAGTCGTTAGTTCGCCGCTAACCATGAATGCGGCCGATGGAATTGCAGCGGCGCGTGCTTTTCCCAATGCGACCATCGTCCCTTTGCACTACGAAGGCTGGGCACATTTCTCCGAGTCGCGCGAGGTGATCTCTGCAGCGTTCAAATCCGCAGGTTTGGCGGATCGACTGCATTGGTTGCAAGCCGGAACAAAAACTGTGCTGTGAAAGTTCCGGTCTTATCGTTTGAACCAATACAGCAGGATTCCATAACCGACTCCGGCCGGATCGCCCGTTCTTCCCACTTGAAAGGCCATAAACCGGCCATCGGTGGAAATCACCGGATTCGAAGCTTTGCCACCCTCATAGTCGTTGAAGTGCGTTAGCCGCGTGAAATCCTTCCCTGTTCCGTCCAAACGCAATTTCCAGATGTCAATGTTGCCCGGCCCACATCCTCCGCCATATTGCTGACATTGGCGGTCGCCTTCGACGGCTGTATATCGGCCGTCAGGAAATATTCCTTCGGGCTCGTTGTATGTCCCTGGCGCTTTCGAAAAATTCGTAATCTTCAGTGTCTGAAGATCGATTCCCATCACTGACGCCGCATCGTGCGGCTCATAACAAGTGAAAACCATCTTCTTGTCATCGTCGTAAAAGTCCTGCGCTTCGAGAGTGCAGTTGTGGTCCTTGCTCTCATACACCGCCTTCTTGTTAATCAATCTTGCTGCACCACCGGAAAATTCAAGATCAGCGACGATCAATCTCGAGGTTCCACGGGCAAGATCTGGAGCCTGCTCTGAGGTTTGCGAAAACGCGAGCTTGAGAGATTTTTTGGAAATTGCCGCGCCTTCATTCATCTTTTGTCCGAGCTTTACTGGCTTTGCTCCACGTTGTTTGCTCAGGAACCAGAGTTCGTTGTCACGACCGCGGCTGGTATGGATATCCTCGAAGTGCTCGGGCCCAATGAGAATGTAATCTCCGGTCACAAGGTGCATCACCCGGAGGAACGCCGCGCCGGGTACATTGCAGGTAAGACACGTGATGATCCGAGTCTTCAAGTCGATGAGCATTGCATCCCCAAAGCTTTTCGACATGAACGCAATTCGCTGATTATCAGGAGAAATGTCGGCCCGTTCTCCGAAATGTGTAAGAACTTCGATGTTGGACGGCAGATGTTCGACCGGATTGCCAGACCTTCGTTGACGCGCTACTTGCGCCATACCCGCGCATAAACTGAGAAACAGTACAGCAAGGACGACCGCCGGTTTCATGCCGGAATGTTATCAAAGTTAGATGCTATCTTTGATTTCGAGCTTTTAGCCGCGAATGTGCGAAAAGCCTTCGCCGAAAGAGCGAAGAAAGATTGGCCTTGTTCCTACACTTCAGTTAAAAATCTTTCGCAAGAGGAATGAAAAATTTTGCCATGGGAGCGGCACGAGCTAAACAGTTGGTCCGCTGCAATTGGGCAAAGAGCGATCTTGCAATTGCTTATCACGACCGTGAATGGGGCGTGCCATGTCACGATGATCGCGTGCTGTTCGAATTTCTTATACTCGAGGGCGCGCAAGCAGGGCTCAGTTGGGAGACGATCCTTCGCAAAAGGAACAACTACCGTGCCGCTATGGATAATTTTGATCCCGGAAAGATTGCTTGCTACGACCGGCGCAAAATTCGCTCGCTGATGAGCAATGAAGGCATTGTTCGCAATCGCCTCAAGATTCTCTCTGCGGTGAAAAACGCCAAGGCCTTTCTCGAAACGCGAAAAGAATTTGGTTCATTCGACAAATACATTTGGCAATTCGTCGACGGCACGCCAAAGAGGAACGCTGCAAGAAACAGTTTGGAACAAGTTCCTGCTCGCACTCCCGAATCCGACGCGATGAGCAAAGATCTCAAGAAACGCGGATTCACCTTTGTCGGTTCAACTATTTGCTATGCCTTCATGCAGGCCGTGGGCATGGTAAACGATCACCTGACCCGTTGTTTTCGTTACCGCGAACTCGCGCCGAAGCAGCCGATATCCCAGCTTCCCAGGTCAAAGCTGTGGTAGGCGCGGCAGGACTTGAACCTGCAACCCTCGGATTAGAAATCCGATGCTCTATCCGGTTGAGCTACGCGCCCACGATCCGATTCAGCAAACGTGACGTCATTATTTCAGACGCGCCGTATCGAAGGAAAGCGACTGAGATTCACTGATGTGAGACAACTTCACGCACGAAAGGATCGATTTCGGCTGCGTTAGTCCACCGGAACTTCAAACGTGGCTACGAGCGGAAGATGGTCGGAGGCTATCAACGCCCTACGGCTGCGGTGAACCCGAAAACTGACCAGGTGAAGATGCTTGTCGTAATAGAAATGGTCGAGGTGAAGAACGGGGAAAATTCCGGGATAGGTGCGCGGATAGCGCAGCACATTGCGCGGCTTAATGGCCGAGAACGCGTTTCCCATCAGGCGTGACGCCAACCCACGCGTCCATTCGTTGAAATCACCGACTACAATCTTCGCGCCCCCGTACGACCGATTCAGTACTTTCTCGCTGAGAAGCCTCCGCGCCTGATGCCGCCGCTCGACAAAACCTGTTCCAAGATGAATGTTGAAGAGGTGCAGTACTGCGCCATTCGAAAGCACCAGATCAGATCGCAAACACCCGCGACGCTCGCGATGGCGCCATGTGATGTCGTAGTTCTCGCACAGCTTTACAGGAAATCGGCTCAGGGTGAGGTTTCCGTAGCGGCCGCCGTGCAAAGTGCGGTTTTCTCCAAAGCAGATTTCGTAACCTTCCAGTAGCGATTGAATTCGCCCCACCTGGTCGAATTCTGGCCGTCCACCCTGCACATCGAGAACTTCCTGAACGGCGATGATGTCGGCATCTAGGTCCGAGATCACTTTGGCGATGCGCTCGGGGCTCGTGCGCCGGTCGAGGCCACGACATTTGTGCACGTTATAGGTGGCAATGCGGACTTGGTTGCTCATTGCTGGCGTTCAAATACCCAGCCGATGTCTTCCAATCCGCGTTCGATGAGGCCGCGGCCCTTCCATTCCTCCAACATGATGTGCCGCGAATGCGCCACATCGTCGTCGAATGCCTGGGTCAACCGTGTGGCGATGTCAGGGTTCTGCACCGCGACATTGATTTCATCGTTGATGCCGAAAGACCGGGAATCCATATTGGTTGATCCGACTATGCTCCAAATCCCATCGATGACGGCGATCTTGGCGTGAATCATCGAGGGCTCGTATTCGTAGATATCCGCGCCAGCCTTCAGCAGGTCCCCGTAGGCGCTGCGCCCGGAGCTCCGCGTCAAAGTATGATCGGCATGTTTACCCGGTACCACGATCTTCACCGTAACGCCGCGTTTACGCGCACGCTCCAGATCGGCACGCATGCTGCGATCCGGTAGGAAGTAAGGCGTATTGATTAAGATGGATTTGCGTGCCGCCGCAAACATTACCTGGAACAGCACTCGCGCGCGGGTTGATCCACCGGCCGATGGAGTGCTGGTTACGACTAGCGCCGTTACACGCCCAGCGTCATTTGGAAGAGGTGGAAAATAATCCGGGCCGTCAAGGATCTCTCCGGAAGCCTCCAGCCAGTTTTCGCTGAATGTGCCCTGGATTCCTCTTACAGCGTCTCCCCGCACCCGCACCATGGTGTCCCGCCAGCGAGGTTCGTCTTTCGAGGAAAATCTCCACCAGTCGGCATAACCGGCGCCCCCAACAAACGCGGTCGAACCGTCGACGACAGTGATCTCGCGGTGAGTGCGATTATTGCTGAGGAACCAGTTGTGCAACCGTAGGCGGTGATACCAACTGACTTTTCCGCCTGCTTCCCTCAAACCTTTGAAATAGCCCTTGTGGGTGGAGAAACTCCCCATCGAATCGATCACGAGATTGACATGCACTCCAGCCTTTGCGCGTTCCGTGAGAGTGTCCACAACTTGCCGGGTCAGACGCCCTTTGTGAAAGATATAGGCTTCGAGATCAATGCTGTGTTGCGCATGCCGCATAGCATCTAGCTCTGCTGCATAAAAATTCTCGCCGTTCTCAAGCACGTCAATACTGTTGTTGCGCGTGATCTTCGAATTGACGAGTGGCTCCAGTTCGTCGAGAAAAGCCGGCGTTTCCACGCTCGATTGCGGCGGGTTGGCGAGAGCGTATCGCGGTCCGGGAGCGAAGAGTCCTGCCAGCACCAGCGTTGCGATAGCCAGGATGGCAATCAGCGCGACGATGCGCAGAATCTCAGAGTGATCGAACTCTTTCTTGAGGAAGTCTTCGTGCTGCCCTTTGGAATGGCGCGTTTTTCTCGTCTTGGTCTGCGTAGGCAAAGCTGCTTGGCTTCCCTCGTCCGAGATTCTGATGCACTCTCATTCACCCAGGATGGCACTGCAAGGGCCTAAGAGTAGCTATAAACGCAAGAATGTGAATCTGGAAATCGCGATCCCTTGTGTATACGGCACAAAATCAGCTTCTTGCGTCTAATTATTGGTAGCATTCACAGAGTATGCCGGAAAAAATCCAGCGCCACGGAGATGCCGGGGGATCGCGCACGTTTTACTCGGAACTCCATCGCAAGAGCCGCGCTGAAGAATTCGGCATCACTGAAGACGACTTTTACTCCTTAGTTAACGAAGTTGCTACGAAGGGCGGCCCCGCAGCTTCGGAGCAAGCCAAACAGGATTTTTGCTCGCGGCTTCACATCGAAGACCTTGTCCTGGCGCGCGCCTGCACACGGGGAAACGAGCGGGCATGGGAAGTCTTCATGTTGCAGTACCGCGAGAAACTCTACGACACAGCCCGGCAAATCACGCGCGAAGATTCCACCGGTAGAGAGCTTGCCGATTCGATTTATGCCGAGCTGTACGGTACACAGTCGCGCGAGGGCCGCCGCACGTCCAAACTAGCGTCCTACAGTGGGCGCGGCTCGCTCGCCGGCTGGCTGCGTACCGTGCTGGCGCAGGAGTACATCAATCACTATCGCAAGCAGCGGAGACTCGTGAGCCTGGATCGCGAGTGCGAAGAGGGTGCGCAATTCCAGGCTCCCACAACGGTTACGGTTAGCGCCGTTGACGAGCGACTGGAGTTCGCTACAGATCAGGCGCTACGTTCTCTGGATGCCGAAGATCGGTTTATTCTGGCCTCTTACTTCCTGGATGAACGCACGCTGGCTGAGATTGCGCGGGCGCTGTCCGTCCATGAGTCAACCATCAGCCGTAAGGTCGAGAAGCTTACAAAGGGCCTTAGAAAGCAGATTGTGAAAGGCCTTACCGGCCTTGGCATGAGCCGCAGACAGGCCGAGGAGGCCCTGAGCGCAGACGTCCGCGATCTGGCTCTCGATATTCGTGCAAGTTTGGCGCAAGACTCCGCCCGTCACGCGTTCTCCAATAAAGAAGCCAGGGAAAGGAGCGGATAGCCAGAGATGGATGTCGTCAGAAAACTTGTTTCTGGCCGCCTGCAAGCGCAAGCTGCCGGTCCGCACCCTGATCCTGAACTGCTGGCCGCCTTGGCTGAAGGTTCAGCAGGGGAACTTGAACGCCAGAACCTGTTCAATCATCTGGCGGCCTGTACCGATTGTCGTGAAGTGTTCTATCTCACAGCGCCGGAGTTGACCGAACCTCAACAAGTTCTGGCGAATCCGATCAGGCGACCTCGCTTCGCCGTACGTTGGGCCACGCTGGCCGCATCGGTCATTGTTGTAGGAGGCGTTCTGTTGACGAACCCGCAGTTGTTCAATCGTCACTCTTCGCCGAGTATGCAACCAAGCGCACCCGCCGCTATCGTGAGGGACGAGAATGCACCATCCAAATCTCTGGACAAGCTTCAGTCCGCACAGAACGCAGCCCCGCGCGTTTTTTCCAAGGCACGACCAGCAGCCAAGCACATGACGGCCAAGCCACAAGCCACGATGCGATTTGATAACTCTGGAGAAGTACACTTCGCAGCTCGTTCAGCAGACCAGGTGCAGCAACCTGCCCAAGGCAACGCGGTAGGAGCTATCGGCCCTGAAACTCGCGCAAAAGCGGCTGAGAAATCTTCAAAAGTATCACCCATTGCCGGAGTGCCAAGTTCATGGCGGCTCTCAGCGCATGGCATGCCCCAGCATTCTCTTGACGGTGGGCAAACGTGGCGGGATGTTTCCGTCGAGAACGGACTTGTGTTTGGAACAATCACTTCCATCGGTCGTGAGGTTTGGGCCGGAGGCAAAAACGGAGCGTTTTATCACTCCAGCGATGCCGGTCAAAACTGGGCTAAAGTTGAACCGAATTCAGCTGGCAAAAAACTCGAGGCAGATATCACTCAAATACGCTTCACCGATGCCGCTGATGGCATTGTAAATACAGCCAACGGTGAGGTTTGGAGCACCTCCGACGCGGGCCAAACATGGCGCGTGAAATAGCCATATTGCAATAGCCCATCAGGAACCTTCTGCGATTACCCCCTGCGATGTATTTGCATTACTGAAGTGACATTTACACTTCTCCGTGCTTTTCTTAGGATTCAAGTTGTTCGAGGCAGTTCTGGGGGAGGGCTGCCGGGCGTCCTGAACAACGTTCAGGGCGCTTTTTATTTGGCCGCCAGCAGCCGTTGCAGCCGATGCTGGCTTTGGCAAACCGAATCGACGTCCGAGAACGCCCTAAGCACAAAGGACGCGCAGAAACACAGAGTCACGCACCACTTCCTGCTGCAATCCGAACTCCCCGTCTAGTAGGCGCAAGGTCGCCCCGCGTTTCGGCCAACCAATCCGAAGGTACGAAGCCACTCCCCCGGCAAGCAACAGAACGACGCCGGTTAAAGCACCGAGCAGAAAGTTTCTCACCTTCTCACACTTCTTCCTCAAAATCCTCGAATTTAGACGAACGGCTGGCCGTCAACCAAGCCGGGTGTCATCCTTTGTGTTCTCTTCAATATCGTGATCCGCATCGCGCCAGAAGAAACGATAATGAGTGATTCGGAATAGCATACGGAGCCTTCACAGGAGCTCAAATGAAAATCGGATTTATAGGTCTGGGGAATATGGGAGGACCGATGGCAGCGAATCTGCTGAAATCGGGACACGAGATTACGGTGTACAACCGCACCACAGAGAAAGCCCAAAATCTCGTGAATCGAGGTGCACGGCTGGCGAAGACGCCGGCGGAGGCAAGCAAGGGCGATGTTGTGTTCACCATGCTCGCCGATGATGGTGCACTCGAAAGCGTCGTATTTGGCGATGCGGGCGTGCTGGATGGCCTGACAAACAACGCAATACACATCTCCTCGAGCACAATCAGCGTTGCCTTGTCGCAGAGACTCACCGCCGAGCACGCCAATCGCGGCCAGAGGTTCGTCTCCGCGCCGGTCTTCGGACGTCCGGAAGCTGCGACGGCAGCCAAGCTGTTTGTGGTTGCTGCCGGTCCTGCGGATGCTGTGCAGAACTGCATGCCGCTTTTCCATGCGATCGGTCAAAGAACTTTTCTATTTGGCGTGACGCCTGCGAACGCGAACCTGGTAAAACTCAGCGGAAATTTTCTCATCGCATCAACCATCGAGGCGCTCAGCGAGGCAATGGCGCTCGTGTGCAAAGGTGGAATCGACCAGCACGAGTACTTAGATTTCCTCACCTCAACACTTTTTGCGGCGCCAGTGTACAAAACCTACGGAGGATTAATTGCCGACAAAAAATTCTCGCCGCCGGGCTTCGTCGCGCCACTCGGATTGAAAGACGTACGCCTGGCGCTGGCTGCGGGTGAAGGATTACAGGTACCGTTGCCGCTGGCGAGCTTGATCCGCGATCGCTTTCTGCGACTTCTGGCAAACGGTGGAGAGGCGCTTGACTGGTCGGCAGTTTCACAACTCGCGGCAGAAGATGCCGGATTGAAAAAATAATTCGTGATCTGAGAATCTGACCGTTCTGCTCTCTCGCAGAAAATGATTCTTTAGCGAACACGCGCAACTTTTTGTCTATACTTTCGTACTCTGCTTTGATTTCACTTCCTCATGAAGGTATGTGCGAATGAAGAATCTACGCCGAAGCGTGTTCTCTGTCCTGTTTCCGATATTTATAATTTCCGCACTGGCCGCCGCGCAACAAAAGTCTGCCGCGAATCAAGAAATTCCCCCGTATCGCAATCCGAAGCTGGCCATCGAAGATCGCGTCGCCGATTTGCTTTCACGCATGACGCTGGAGGAAAAAATCGGGCAGATTGCACCCAGCCGGGGTCAAAGCGTCCACGTGATCGATCCCACCGGCACGTTCACAGATGAGAGTGCGAGTGCGACGCTCGCGCGCTGGTGGGACCAGGATCTGGAGTTTCCACCAAAGCGTGCTGCCACTCTTCGCAACGCGCTGCAACGCTATCAACGCGAAAAGACGCGGCTGGGAATTCCACAGTTGTTCATGGGCGAGGCTCTTCACGGATTTATGGAATACGGCAGCACCAGCTTTCCGCAGGCGCTTGGTCTAGCCAGCACCTGGGACCCGGCACTGGTGAAACAGGTGTTCACGGCAGCTGGACAAGAGGCGAGAGCGGCAGGAGTGGGCCAGGTGTTTTCGCCCGTACTCGACCTCGCACGCGACCCGCGCTGGGGACGGACGGAAGAGACCTACGGCGAAGATCCATATCTGGTTTCGCGAATGGCTGTCGCTGCCGTTACCGGCTTGCAAGGAGATGAATTCTTCATTGGCCCCGACCATGTGATGGCAACCATGAAGCACTTCGCCGTCCATGGGCAACCGGAGGGCGGAACCAATACCGCGCCGGGAAACTATTCCGAGCGCGTGATCCGTGAAACTTTTCTGGTTCCATTCGAAGCGGCGGTGAAAGAAGCTCACGTCGGCAGCGTAATGGCTTCCTACAACGAGATCGACGGTATTCCGTCGCACATCAATCACTGGCTGCTCGACAAGGTATTGCGGCAGGAATGGGGATTTCCGGGATTTGTGACCTCCGACGGAAACGGACTTCAGATGCTGGTCGAGACACATCACGTTGCGGCGACAAAAGCAGATGCGGCACGCCTCGCGCTCGCGGCAGGAGTCGACTACGACCTTTCCGATGGCTCCGTCTACCGCACGCTGCTCGAGCAGGTGCGGCAAGGAACCGTGCCCGAGTCGGAACTGGATCGTGCAGTCTCACGAATTCTCGCGGCGAAGTTCCGGCTGGGTCTATTCGACAATCCGTTTGTCGATCCCGATGCCGCCGAGCACCTGACCAATAGCCCCGAACACCGCAAACTCGCATTGAAAGCGGCGCAGGAAACAATTGTGCTTCTAAAGAACGAAAACAACCTGCTACCACTTGATCTCACTAAACTGAAGACGATCGCGGTAATTGGGCCCAATGCGGACCAGCTCCACCTCGGCGGATACAGCAGAAACCCATTGCATAGCGTGACCATTCTGCAAGGAATTCAGGAGCGTGTTGGTTCGAAAGCAAAAGTTGTTTATGCCGAGGGCTGCCGGTTCACGAACAAGCATCAGGACTGGCATGGATGGTTCGACGACAACGTTGGCCTGGTTGATCCCGCGACCCAGCAGGACAAGATCAAAGAAGCGGTGTCCGTCGCCAGAAACGCGGATGTTGCAATCCTGGTGGTCGGTGAAAACGAGAGCTCAAATCGTGAAGCATGGTCTGAGCAACACCTGGGTGATCGCGATTCTCTCGACTTGCTCGGCGCGCAAAGTCAGTTGGTGAAGGAAGTGGTCGAAACCGGCACTCCAACGGTGGTGTTGCTGATCAACGGCAGACCACTTTCTATCAACTACATTGCGCAACATGTTCCAGCAATCCTTGAAGGATGGTATCTGGGTGAAGAAGGGGGAACAGCAGCGGCAAATGTGTTATTTGGTGACGTGAACCCCGGCGGCAAACTGCCGATAACGTTTCCTCACTCTGTTGGCGACCTGCCGGATTTTTACAATCACAAACCTTCTGACAATCGCACGTACGCGTTCAGCACTCGTCAGCCGCTGTTTCCATTCGGCTATGGGCTGAGCTACACGCAATTCAAGTTCGACAATCTGCACGTCGAACCTTCGCAGATTTATCCCGGTGGCAAAGCCAAGGTCACAGTAGACGTGAGTAACGTTGGCAATCGAAAAGGGGACGAGGTCGCGCAAATGTACGTCCACCAGCGCGTCGCTTCCGTGACACGCCCCGTCATGGCGCTAAAAGGATTTCAGCGGATCAGCCTCAATCCCGGCGAGAAGCGCACTGTGGAATTCACGATCACTCCCGACGCGCTTTCCCTTCTCGATGTGAATATGCACAAAGTGGTTGAGCCAGGGGCTTTCGACATCATGGTCGGGCCAAGCTCAGTGGACACAAAGACGGTCACGTTAACTGTTCTTGGTGCGCAAGGAGAGAGCATTCAATCGGTGCTGAACGCAGCCCCAGCGGGGTCCGAATCGAGGGTAGTTAGCAATTTTGATGACTTGAAAGTCGCGGCAAATTACGGCGGATGGATGACCACGTCTGACCAGCAGATTGGTGGGAAATCAACAGTGACCATGAAGCCGGTTGAAGACGGAGCTAATGGTTCGAAAGGCGCATTGCAAATAACCGGAGAAATTGTGCCCGGCGCGGAGTTCACATGGGCTGGAGTTCTCTTCCATCCAGGCGATTCGCCGGAAGCTGCCGTGAATCTGTCCAACAAAAAAACAATTTCGTTCTGGGCGAAAGGCGACGGGAAGAACTACGCACTGGCTGTTACGACCGAAAGCAATGCTGGACAGATGCCGGTTATAGAGCCTTTTGTCGCCGGGTCAGCGTGGAAGCAGTACACATTTTCTTTATCTGACTTCAAGACTGACGGGCACGATATTACAGGGCTCACATTCGCGCATGCGCAGGAACCGGGTAAGTTCGAGTTTGAGATCGATCAAGTGGACATCAGGTAGCTTCCTTCTTCGGTTAGGACACCCGCAGGCACATGGAAGTCGCAATGAATTCTAAGGCCGACAGTCGCATCGACTCTGCGAGTTGCGGACATCAAATGACATCAGATTGTCTTTCCTGCCTATTTTTCAGCGTCGCTGTCGCATCGGAGTCCTCTCGACGATAGCCACGTAGTATCTTTCAACTATTGTTCTACTTTGGCTTCCACCTTACATTCCATCCAGCCTTCTATCGCGAAAGCTTTTTTCCACTTCCAGAGAAGCGAATTCTTTAAGCGGGTCGGGGTTTGAATGAAAAGTCACTCGACGATATTCACGAGCGTAGTGGTCTTTTTTTTATTCGCCGCACAAATGGCAGGACAAGACTCGCGGAAGCCGCCAACGCAGCAGACCGCTCAGGCTGCATTGCCCCAATCAGGAACCAACCCGGCCCCAGCCCAGCCGATTGACAGAACGCTTTCGGATGACTGGAACGAGAATCTTCCGCGATGGCTGGCTTTCAGCGGTGAGATTCGTTTGCGCGCCGAAGGATTTTCTGGCGGAGGATTCAAACCGAACAACGCTACCGGCTACTTGTTGAGTCGAATACGCCTGAATATGCGCTTGCAGCCCACCAGTTGGATGCGACTGTATTTTCAGGGTCAGGACGCGCACATCGTCGGGGAAGATGAAACCAAACTGGCTCCGCTTCCGCCCTACCATGACGATTTTGATCTACGGCAGGCTTATATCGAGTTTGGTGACGTAGAGACCAGGACCTTCGGGCTTCGCGCAGGTCGCCAGGAGTTGGCATTTGGTTCAGAACGCTTGCTGGGCAATGGAAATTGGTTGAATACGCCCCGCAGCTTCGATGCATTCCGCGCCACCTACCGCGGCAACGGATACCGTATTGATGGCTTCGCCGCTTGCATGGACAGGATTGTCAATGGGCAATTCAATGAATGCGTTTCGGGCAGCAATATTTATGGTGGATACAGCACCTTCACCAAACTGATCCCGAAAACCAGCATAGAGCCCTATTTTTTCTGGCGGCGGCAGTCAGGATTGCGAACGGAAACAGCCACGCCCGGCATCATGAATGAAGCCACAATCGGTTTGCATTGGAGCGTAAAGCCTGCAGCCGGAATTGATTATGACATTGAAATGGACCGACAAGCCGGTTCGCTCGGCTCCGATTCCATCAGCGCCTGGGCAGGTCACTGGTTGGCGGGATACACGGTTACTCAGTCGAAATACAAGCCACGTCCGTTTTTCGAATTCGACTACGCCAGCGGAGATGCCAACGCAACCGACGGCTCACGAGGCACCTTCGATCAGATTTATCCCTCAGGGCACGACCTTTACACTCTGACGGACCAGGTGGGATACAGGAATATTCAGTTGGTACGGGGCGGATTTGAATTCAAGCCGGCTGCCAAATGGAAGCTCACGACAAAATATGGTTCTTACTGGCTGGCCGACACCCATGACGCCTTTTACAACGGTCCCGGAATTGCGGTTGCAAGGTCGGCAGCGGGGACCGCAGGCAAATGGGTGGGACAGGAGCTGGCATTCGTTGCGGCCTATAACTACAACAAACACACGTCTGTTTCGGCTGGATTGGGTCATTTCTTCACCGGCACGTTCCTCGATAACACAACGGCAGGAAATGGCTATACCTACCCATATCTGCAACTTACTTACGGGTTTTAGCTCGATACCAAACCTGAAAAGATCTAAGAGATCCCATCTGATTTACGTCCCACAACCGTCGCATAGAATGCTTGCGTGCGAATACTGATCTCGGCCGGCGAAGCCTCTGGGGAAATGTATGGAGCGCAGCTGATCGCCGCTCTACGAAGGCAACTGGCTACCTGTGGGAACACGGGCATTTCGCCGGTTTCCGCTGAGAACCTCAGCGGCGATTCCCTCCGCTGCGCGGATGGGATCACCCGCGCCACCCACATCCAAGCCGCTCAATCTCAGATCGAATTTTTCGGTGTTGGCGGTGAGAAGATGCGCGCCGCTGGTTGCGATCTCATCGTCGATGCGAAAGATCTTGCCGTTGTCGGCATTACCGAAATTCTCTCGCACCTGCCGAAAATCTGGGGACTGTTTCACAAGCTGATTGCTGAAGCTGAGCGACGCCCGCCCGATCTCGCCATCGTTATCGATTCTCCTGCGTTCAATTGGCGGGTGGCTCGCGAAATGAAAAAACGACGCGTGCCGGTTGTGTACTATGTCTGCCCGCAGTTCTGGGCGTGGCGGCAGGGACGAGTGCGATTGCTGCGCAAGTATGTTGATAAAGCCCTCGTGATCTTCCCCTTCGAAGAAAAATTCTTCGGCGATCGCGGTGTCCAAGCTGAGTTCGTCGGACATCCCTTAGCAGATGTTACGCACCCTGCAATTTCGCGCCAGGATTATGCGGCAAAATACGGGCTTGATCCGGCAAGGCATTGGATCACTCTCATGCCGGGAAGTCGACGAAAAGAGGTCCGGATGAATTTGCCGGCAATTCTAGACGCGGTAAATCTCTTCGGGGCTGACTATGAGTTCCTGCTTCCAGTGGCGCCAACTTTGGATTCAGATTTCGTCAATGGCGTCCTGAGGTCCCATCCTTCGAATACCGCCAAGAGTGCGTCACCTGCAGCCTTTCTTCGCTTAGTTCCGGATGCTTCGCCTGCTCTGGCTCATTCCCGTGCAGGAATCATCGCCAGCGGCACAGCCACCGTCGAAGCCGCAATGATGGAAACACCTTTTGTTATGGTCTATCGCGTCACGCCACTTACTTATCTGCTCGGTCGATGGACAGTGAAGGTTCCTCATTTTGCGATGGTCAACTTGATCGCCGGCGAAGAAATTGTGCCCGAGCTGGTACAGAGGGACTTCACCGGCGAAAGAGTTACGGCGGAATTAAACAAAATCATTCCCGACGGAGGGCCCCGGCAACAAATGATTCAAGGATTGCGAAGGGTGAAGGAATCGCTACGTGGAAATGAGCAAGGGCCAGGAGCGGACCGGGCAGCACGGGCCATTTGCAACTTCTTGCACTCACTCCAGCGCGGAAGCGCTTCTATTCCGGGATCAGGTTCCAGAGCATTTGAAAGCCGCAAAATTTAACCGGCCCAGGTTAGCTTTAGCCACAACAAATACCCGCAACTGTTTGTGGCCCAGCATCTTTTCGCGACGCGTTTTCATCATAGAATAAAGAAGTATTCGCGAAACCCGGGTTTCTGTGAATGAAGTAGTGTGTCCAGGAGATCCCCTAAAATGCATGTTCCAACTCGGCGCCCGCGTCGAGAACTGATTGGCTTCACCGTATTAGCCGTATTGCTGGCCTCCCTGCCGTCGTTGGCAGCGGAAAAAGCGCGTTTTCATGTCGACGATTACCAGATCGACGCGGTGCTGAATCCGCACGATCACAAGATCACGGCCCGCGCGAAGGTAAAGATCACGGCGCTGGAAGAGCTGAACGTCCTGGTGTTCAATCTGCACAATGATCTCAGGCTGAGCAAAGTGACGGATGACGCTGGCAAGCTTCTCGCCGTCGACCGGATGCCACAGAACTCGAGCGTACGGGTCTCGCTGACTAATACAGTTGCCAAGGACGCGTCGACAACACTGACTTTTGACTATGAGGGTGTGCTCGATTCTGCCGATGACTCGCCCGTACCCGGCCTGAAACTCACTTCGATTGACGAAGACACAACATACCTTCTATACGCGGGCGACTGGTTTCCGGTCAGCTCTTACGGAATTGACCGCTTCAGTTCGACAATCAACCTGACGGTTCCCGCGCACATGATGGTGATCGGCAGTGGCGTGACCACCGTCGGAACCGCTCCAGCTTTAAAGGGAGTGGTAACCGGCAGCGCTGAAAACAAGACGTATTCACTCAAATACGACAAGGCCAGTTTCCCGGGCACGATTGTAGCCGGAGATTTTGGCGACTACTACAGCACAGAAGCCGGTCTTGACCTGCACGTGTATTTCAAACCAGTCCACAAAGATTTGGCTTCCGAGTATGCGCAAACCGCGGTCAAGGAGTACACGTATTTCATAACGCTTTACGGGCCGACGACTTCGAATGTGCTGCGAATTGTCGAACTGCCGGACGACACGGTTCCTTCAGCTTGGGCGCCTGAGTTTGCTGGACTGGCATCGCGTGGCATCACCCCGCGCACAAATTATCGTTTGTTGGCAAATGTTCTTGCGCACCAGTGGTGGGGAGTTTCGGTAAGTCCTGCGAGCCGCGATGATTGGTGGATCGAGGACGGGTTTTCCCGCTATTCCGAGGCGCGTTACGTGGAAAGTGCAGCCGGGTCGGCTGGCCTTCAGGAAATGGTAAAAGACATGTCGGTGGGCGCACTTTCTTACGACACGGTTCCGATGTCACAGGCCGGCAAGCTCGATTTGTTCTCGCCGGAATTTCAGTCGCTTGCAACCGACAAGGGCGCGATGGTCCTGCATATGTTGCGATGGGTAATTGGTGATCAGAAATACGAACAGACGATGCGTGACTTTGCTACTCAATATGCGGGCAAGTCGGCCAATGCCGAGGAGTTTGAAACGCTTGCCGAGAAAAACTACGGCGACAAGCTGACCTGGTTCTTCTCGCAGTGGCTGGATTCAACCGGCGCGCCAGAATTCAACAGCAAGTACACGATTTATCGGCTCGGGAACAACAAGGGGTTCCGCAGCGTTGGGCAGATCACGCAGGACTTGGATCTGTTCCGCATGCCGGTCGAATTGAAGATCGATACTGACGGAAAAACCGAAGACAAGCGTATTGAAGTGGTCGGGACAGCCTCACCGTTTTCCGTCGACACATTCGGAAGACCGCGACGGATTACGATCGATCCAAACAATGAGCTGCTGAAGAATTCTCCCGATATTAAGCTGCGTGGCGCGATCCAGCGAGGGCAGGGGTTGGTGCAGCAAGGCGATCTGGCAGGTGCGCTCTCTGAATTCAACAAAGCTCTCGAGATCAACAAGAACAGCTCGCTGGCGCACTACCGGGTTGCCGAAGTCTTTTTCCTGCAGCATAACTACCAAGCTTCAGCAAACGCCTATCGCGACTCTCTCAACGGCGATGACGATCCGCGGTGGACCGAGGTCTGGAGTCACATTCAGTTGGGGAAGATCTTTGACATCACCGGGCAGCGGGAACGCGCAACGAACGAGTATCGCCAGGCACTGCAGACCAACGACAATACGCAAGGCGCTATGGACGAAGCGCGGCGCTATCTTCAAAAGGCGTACGAACAGCCAAAGGGAAGCACCGCAAGCGGAGAGCAGTAGTTTTGGCTGGGGCGGAATCGGTGAGAAACGTCCCTCGGCTGCGACCTTCGGCTCTAACTGCAGATTCTTCGACTGTCGCTCCCCGCTCTCGGAATGGCAAGGGGTAGTTCTTGCCTCGACCAGTTCCACTAGAATTGATTCTGTGCCCCGCAGACGCAAGCTTAAACTGAAATGCCCCACGTGCAAGCAGGCGGTCCAGAGCACGTCAGAGGACTTTCCTTTTTGCAGTCAGCGCTGCCGGCTCATCGATTTGGGAAAGTGGGCCAGTGGGCAATACGTAGTGTCTTCTCCCGTCAAAGATATTTCCGATGAAACTGGGTTTCAACGCTATCCAGGGCCTGGCGATGAAGACTGAAGCCGCAGCCACTCCGGAGAAGGTTGCTGCGAAGCCGGCGCCGCTTTGGGCCACAGCGGCCGCCACATTCTTCGGCACTGGCCGCCTGCGGCCGGGACCTGGGACGTATGGATCGCTGGCAGCAACGTTCATCTGGTTTGGCTTGAGCCGCTTAACCCAGCCGAATTTGCAATCCGCAGTCTTATCCGCACTGAGCGGCCTGGCAATTGCGATCGGCATCCCTGCGGCGACACGCGTTTCACAAGCATCCGGCATCAAAGACCCGCAATTCGTAGTTATCGACGAAGTTGCCGGGCAGTGGATCACACTTTTATTTGCCCCAGTATCGTGGAAAACCATGCTCGCGGGTTTTATACTTTTCCGTGGTTTTGACATTGTGAAGCCTCCACCCGTACGGCAGCTAGAGAAATTTCCGGAAGGAACAGGAATTGTGCTGGACGACGTTGCGGCTGGCTTGTATGCGCTCGTGGTCATGCAACTCTTGCTTCATTTCCGGATTCTTTCTTCGTAGCTGCATTTTGAGTAAAGATCGATGTCTATCTCCAATCGCATTTTGGGTAAAAAAAATGTAAATGGGCAGCCGCACATTGAGGCAGTATCTCCGGCCGCGGCATTGCCCGGAGGCGAGATACGCATCTTGGGCAGCGGCTTTCGTGTGCCTGAACTCCGCCGACCGCATGTTCGCTTTGGGGAGAAGGAAGGCGCGGTGGTCGTCAGCTCAGACGAGTTTGTAGTGGCGCGCGTACCAGAAGGAGCGGCTTCCGGCTCGGTCGTGGTCTCGACGAACGGGCACTCCAGCAACCCGCAACAACTCAAGATCGCAACCACCATCGCCGATAACCTGCACCCCGTCACGAATCCCGCACTCGACATTGAGGGAAATATCTACGTCACGTTTTCCGGATCGCGAGGACAAAAGGTGCCGGTTTCGATTTTTAAGATCGATACCAACTACAACGTGAGACCTTTCCTCACCGAAATGATGAACGCAACCGCGATCGCATTCGATCGTGAAGGTCAGATGTACGTCACGTCGCGTTTCGATGGCACTGTGTATCGCGTTGCGGATAATGGGACCATGTCCACGTACGCGGAAAGTATGGGGGTTGCGACTGGACTGGCATTTGATCGCGAGCAAAACCTTTATGTCGGCGACCGCAGCGGCACGATTTTCAAGGTTGGGCGCGACCGCCAAATTTTTGTGTTTGCAACTCTCGAGCCGAGCGTCTCTGCGTATCACCTGGCGGTCGGACCCGGCGGCGACCTGTTCGTGGCGGGGCCGACGACATCGAGCTTCGATTCCGTATATAAGATCGATCCGCATGGCGCTGTTTCCGTTTTTTATCGAGGGTTGGGACGTCCCCAGGGACTCGCGTTTGATCGCGATGGAAATTTATATGTGGCGGCATCCCTGGGCGGCAAGCGCGGTATCGTGAAGATCGCCCCAGATGGAAATGGCTCACTGGCGGTTGCGGGATCAGGCTTGGTTGGACTGGCATTTGCGCCAGGCCGGTCCGCAGTCCTGGCTACGACCAATGCAATTCACCACTTAGCATGGGATGTCCAAGGCAGACCTCTGATCGAACTTTCCTAGAGGCAATTTCATTTAGACTGCAAACGTGATTGCCGAGATCATCGCAGTAGGCTCGGAGCTGCTGACTCCTTTCCGGCAGGACACCAACTCGCTTTACCTCACCGGGAAACTCAACGGTTTAGGCGTAGAAGTCGCGTTTAAGACCATCGTCGGCGATAACCTGAAAGACATCGTGCGCGTGAGCACAACCGCACTCTCCCGTGCCGACATTCTCATTTTCAGCGGAGGTCTCGGACCCACAGAAGATGATTTGACCCGCGAAGCTGTTGCAGAAACCTTGGGCTTGCAGCTCCGGCGCGATCCTCAGATCGTCGAAGCAATTGAGCGCCGGTTTACCGAGCGTGGCTGGAAGATGTCTTCAAACAACGTGAAGCAGGCCGACGTGATCGCCGGCGCGACGGTGTTGCGCAATGCAAATGGCACCGCACCGGGTCAGTGGATCAGCGGAAGAACGGATGGAAAGGAAAAAATAATTGTCCTTCTTCCAGGGCCACCGCACGAACTACAGGCATTATTTGAAAGCGCAGTGCTCGAGCGACTGCGCGCGAAAGTACCCGAGCAATTTCTGGCAACACGCGTGCTAAAAGTCGCGGGCATGGGAGAGTCATCATGCGATGCCCGGGTTGCTCCGATTTACAAGCGCTTCACCGACGTGGACACGACGATTCTCGCAGCGCCGGGAGAAATTCAACTCCATCTTCGTAAGCGGGGTGAGTCCAAGGACGCCGCCGACCAGCGGCTGGATGAACTCGTGGAGTTGATAGAAGAAGAACTTGGAGACTCGGTTTACTCCGATAACGGCGACTCACTCGAGCAGATCGTCAGCTACTTTCTGCAGATGCGGAATGCGACGCTAGCAGTCGCGGAATCTTGCACCGGCGGCTTGGTCGCTGAACGGCTTACGTCGATCAGCGGCAGCTCGCGGTATTTCAGCGGCGGCGCGGTCGTCTATTCAAACGAACTCAAAACTCAACTCGCCGATGTTCCTGCGGATTTGATCGACGTGTATGGCGCCGTGAGTGAGCCGGTGGCGAAAGCGCTTGCGGAAGGAATTCGCAAACGCTGCGGCACAACTCTGGGGTTGGGAATCACTGGCGTTGCTGGACCAACCGGTGGTACAGCTGAAAAACCCGTGGGCTTGGTTTTCCACGCATTAGCGAGTGAAAATGGCACTGAAGTAGTGAAACGGAACTTCGGCGGCGATCGCGCGCGTATCCGCTGGTTTGCGTCGCAGCAGGCACTGGACATGGTGCGAAGAAAGCTGATGTAACCTCATGGTTCGTTGTTGCCTGTCTACTTCGTTGCAAGCCTTATAATCTCCTGTCTTCTTTTCCATGGCTTATGCAGCGCTCCAACTCGACCACGACTCGGGTCTCGCGACTATTACGCTGAACCGCCCAGACAAGCGGAACGCGCTCAGCTTTCAACTCCTTGACGAACTGATTACGGCACTCGAAGAAATTGAACAATCCAGCGCACAGGTCGTGATTCTCACCGGGGCCGGCAAGGCTTTTTGCGCGGGCATGGACTTGGATGAACTCAAGTCGCTAACCGGCAAATCGCACGGCGATAATGTCGAAGACTCCCGCAAGATGGCGTCAATCTTTCGGCGGCTGTACGAATTTCCCAAGCCTACGATTGCAGCCGTGAATGGAGCAGCCATTGCAGGCGGAACCGGTCTTGCCACCATGTGTGACTTCACACTGGCAGTGCCCGAAGCCAAGTTTGGGTATACCGAGGTACGAATTGGCTTCGTGCCCGCAATCGTTTCATCCATTCTGGTTTGGCAGGTCGGACACAAAGTCGCGCGAGACCTGTTACTGACTGGAAGACTTTTCGACGCTGCGGAGGCATACCGATTCGGATTGGTCAATGAAGTTGTGCCCTTAGAGGAACTGATGACCCGCGCCCGTGATCTGGCCTCGCGATTGTTGGAGAACAGTCCCACTTCGCTGCGGCTCACCAAGAAACTTGTGAATGGCTTCATCTCCGCCCAACTGAATGCACAGATCGAGCAGGCAGTGCAGGAAAACGCTCAGATTCGTCAGACGGCCGACTTTCGCGAAGGCGTGACTTCGTTCCTGGAGAAGCGCAAGCCTCAATGGAGTGGCAGGTGAGCGGATTGGTGTGTGAGGTCCGTTTACGCGTGCGCTATGCCGAAACTGACCAGATGGGAGTCGTCTATCATGCCAACCATTTCATCTGGTTCGAGGTCGGGCGTGTGGAATTCCTGCGACAGTTGGGATTCTCTTATCGCGAGATGGAACGGCAGGACCAATGTTTTATTGCGGTTATTGACGCGCGTTGCAGATACAAGGCCCCTGCGCGGTATGACGATGAAATCATTGTGCGCACGCACCTTAAGAATGCGCGTGAGTCCCTGCTTCATTTCCGCTATGAGTTAGTACGTGCGAGTGATGACATGCTGCTGGCGGAAGGCGAGACCACGCATGTCGTCACGGATCCGGAAATGAAAAAGAGACCGATTCCGGAGAAGTACGTAAACGCGTTTTGCGATGCGGTCGAAAGAAATCGCTGATAGCGTCGACCTTCTCTGCGAGCTCGCGCAACCTGGCGAACTCAGCGGTTAAAAGCTTTTTCGTTGCTGCACAGGAAAGCCTTTAACCGCAGAGCTCGCTGAGACATAAGCGAGGTCGCGGAGTATGTAACCCGAGACTGCTATGCAAGCACTCCACATCAACGGCAATGATCTGACGCTCGAATCTGTGCGCGAAGTGGCGGTCGATGGCCGTTCTGTACTGTTAGCTTCTGACGCACGTGCAGCTGTGGATCGGGCGCGCGCCGTAGTGGAAGAAATCGTTGCCGGAAATCAGGTTTCCTACGCAATCACCACTGGCGTTGGCAAATTGAGCGACGTACGCATTCCGGCTGAACAGATCCGAGAACTCCAGGTAAATCTTGTGCGCTCGCACGCGGTTGGAGTCGGAGATCCTCTTCCGGCTCCCGAAACTCGCGCCATGATCCTGTTGCGCGCCAACTCACTTGCTAAGGGCAACTCGGGAGTTCGTCCCATTGTCATCGATACCCTCTGCGAGCTTCTGAATCGCAAGGTCACGCCAATTATTCCATCGCAAGGGAGTGTTGGTGCGAGCGGGGATTTAGCACCGCTAGCGCATCTCGCGTTGGTCCTGATTGGAGAAGGCGAATCTTGGGGCACACAAGGCAGTCGGTCTCCGGCGGCGGATGCTCTCAAACGTGCTGAAATCAAGCCCCTGACACTCGAGGCTAAAGAGGCCGTTTCACTAATAAATGGAACGCAGGCGATGCTTGCCGTGGGCAGCCTTGCTCTGCTCGCTGCAGAAACGCTGGTTGACTCTGCCGACGTCATCGGTGCCATGACGCTCGATGCGCTGCGCGGGACGGATGTTGCGTTCGATGAACGCATTCATCGTGCGCGTCCTCATCCGGGGCAACTTCGCTCCGCCGCAAACCTGCGGAAGATGCTTCAGGGCAGCGAGATCCGCGAGTCGCATCGCGAGTGCGGCCGCGTGCAAGACGCCTATTCGCTCCGCTGTATTCCACAGGTGCACGGCGCGGTGCGCGACACGCTGGCCCATTGCCGGGAGGTGTTCGAAATCGAAGCAAACTCAGCCGTCGACAACCCGCTTGTATTTGTGACAAATGAGCGTGCAGGCAACAGCCTCCACGCCCGGCCGACCGATCAAAGCTCGGAAAAGGAGAGCGCTGAGGTTCTTTCTGGGGGAAATTTCCATGGCGAGCCCGTGGCCTTTGCGCTCGATTTCCTGGCAATTGCCCTCAGCGCGCTCGCTGGAATTTCCGAACGCAGGGTTGAGCGGCTTGTAAATCCTGCACTCAATGAAGGCCTGCCGCCATTCCTGGCACACGGCGCCGGTCTTAACTCCGGTTTCATGATGCCGCAGGTCACAGCCGCGGCATTGGTTAGCGAAAACAAAGTCCTCGCGCATCCTGCGTCAGTCGATTCCATCACAACGTCAGGCAACAAAGAAGACTATGTTTCAATGGGAATGACCGCTGCTCTCAAATTACGACGTATTGTCGAAAACACTCGCAATGTGCTGGCAATCGAATCGATGGCAGCAGCCCAGGCTTTAGACTTCATCTCTCCTCTTAAAACTGGTCCGCGTGGACAAAAGGCGTACAAAGCAATTCGCTCAGTGTGCGACATTATGGAAAGAGACCGCGCCATGTACCTGGAGTTCGAGCGGGTCGCAGCCTTGATCGCCGCAGGCAGAGTCGCAGAAGTCCTTCGCTGAGGACCTCGCCGGCAAAGTTCGGCAGAACTTGCAAGCGCGAGATAACGTCGTCCGGTTCTGCTCAGGGCTGGCTCTCCTCCAGCAATTCCTTCAAGTACTCCTGCCACACGGCGGCATCGGTGTGGGTTCCATGGCCATGAGTTTTATCGGAGATGGGGAGCAGCACGAACCGTCCACGCTTCACGTGTTTGATTTCGCGTTCAGCGATTCCGAGTTCCGGCGGATTGATGAAATCGTCAGCCGAATTGATGAACATTACTGGTGCGGTGATTTTCTCGAGGTCGTGCGAAGGATCGTAGTTTCGTGAAGCGCTCACCGCATACAAAAGATCATTCGCATCGAGCTCGCCCATTACTCGTTTCTCGAAATCATCAAGATATTTGTCCGCATCATCACGCGTCGGGTACTTTCTCTGCATCACCAGAGGCGCGCTGCCCGCGATCAAAAGAAAATCCGCCGCGATCTGCAGTGCTGCCCGCGGCTCCTTCTTGTAGTTGCCCTCCATCCACTCTGGGTCGTCGTGAATGCCGTCGATCACCATCTTGCGCCAGATTCGATTCCTGCCGGCAATCTGTACTGGCAGGCATGCGAGCGGCATCAACGCATCCATGAAGTCCGGATAAGTCTCTCCCCAAACCCATGAATGCATGCAGCCCATTGAGGTGCCCATAACCAGTCGTAGGTGATTCACTCGCAGCCCGTCTTCGAGAAGTTCGTGCTGCGCTTTAATCATGTCGTCGTAATCGTAATGTGGAAAATGCGCTCGCATTCCGTCACTGGGCTTACTGGATTTGCCGTGGCCGATATTGTCGGGCAGGATCACGAAGTAGCGGCTTACGTCCAAAAGCTGTCCGGGACCGAAAAGTTCCCCCGCAAATTCGGGACGGAGAAACTGCCGCCCCGAGCCGCCCGTCCCGTGCAGAACCATTACCGCATTAGTCGTCTTGCCGCTCGCATCTTTTTTCGGGCTGCCAAAAGTGTAATAGTGCATCCGTACCGTGGGCATCACCTCGCCGGATTTGAAATGGAAATCGCGCAGTGTGAAATCGCCCTCTCTGGGCGATCGAGTATTGGCTTGCCCCTGGACGGCGATGCATAACAAGGCAATGCCAGTGCATGTCAGCAGAGTTGAACGGAACATTGCGCTACCTCTCGCAAGGAATGTAGCACGGCAACTATGGGAACAATTTCCACGAATTCCACGAAATCGCCATTTTTTGAATCTGATTCTCGCCAGTGATCGCTTCTGATCGATTCAAATCGCGCGCCCGTCATTCAAACACGTCGAGAGCCTGCAAGATGTTCTGGAAACAGTGTTACACTCCACGTTTGTAATCCGCATTCGGAGTCCCCATGACTTGGGCCAGCAAGCTGTCCGATCCATATCGCATCGATCATGGCAAAAAATTCTGCCTTAAGGATTTCGATCCTGCCGATACCGGACACTTTCGCTCCAATGAACATGCGCAGGAGTTGCTCGACAAAAGCCTCACTGAAATGCGGGAACTGCAAGACAAACTTTATGCGCAAGACCGGTGGGCTGTGCTGATCATCTTGCAAGCAATGGACGCCGCCGGAAAGGACAGCGTCATCAAGCACGTGATGTCGGGTGTCAACCCGCAGGGCTGTCAGGTGTACTCCTTCAAACAGCCATCCGTAGAGGAACTGAACCACGATTATCTGTGGCGTTCACACGTGCGAGTACCTGAGCGCGGACACATCGGAATTTTCAACCGGTCCTACTACGAAGAGGTGCTGGTGGTGCGGGTACATTCTGACATTCTCAAGAATGAGCGCTTGCCTGATGAGCTTGTCGGCAAGAAGATCTGGCAAGACCGGTTCGAAGACATCGTCAGCTTTGAACGGTATCTCGCCCGAAATGGCGTTGCCGTTCGCAAATTCTTTCTGAACGTTTCAAGAAAGGAGCAGAAGCGCAGGTTCATGGCCAGGTTGGACACGCCGAACAAGAATTGGAAGTTTTCAGCCGGCGACGTCCACGAGCGCGAATTCTGGAACGATTACATGACCGCCTTTGAAGACCTGATCGCCGCGACAGCAAAGAAGCATGCGCCGTGGTACGTCGTTCCGGCGGATAACAAGTGGTACACGCGTCTGGTGGTCGCGGCTGCGATCGTGCAAACACTCCGTGACTTGGATCCCGCCTACCCCCAAGTAGGTGTTGAACAACGTAAGCGTCTGGCAGCCGCAAGGAGGGAGCTAGAGAAGGCAAAGTCGTAGACCCGGGCACGCACTGCAGCCGGACTAAATATTCTCGACGATCTCAATCGTCCATCCACCATCGTGTCCAACCCACTTACCATCGTCGGAATTGGCGAAATCCTCTGGGACCTCCTTCCGTCAGGCCGTCAACTAGGGGGCGCCCCTGCAAACTTCGCCTACTGTTGCCATTTGCTTGGGAATCACGCTTCGGTTGTCAGTCGTATTGGAAATGATCAACTAGGGAATGACATCGTGGAGTCCCTGACGAAAGCCGGGCTCGACCACGACTTCCTTCAGATTGACGCGGCGCGACCGACCGGGACCGCCGGCGTGCAGCTCGACAAGGGCCAGCCCACGTTCCAGATCACCCAATCTGTAGCCTGGGACTACTTACAATGGACGGCTGAATGCGAGTCCCTGGCCAAAGCCACAGACGCCGTTTGCTTCGGCTCTCTGGCCCAGCGTTCTGCCAAATCACGAAATACAATTCGTAATTTTCTGCGGACAACTCGTGCAGACTCGCTGCGCATTTTCGATGTGAACCTCAGGCAAGACTTCTACTCGGAGAAACTTATACGCGAGTCTTTGGTTCTCGCAAACACAGTCAAGCTCAGCCACGAAGAAGTTCCCGTAGTCCAGCGTCTTCTGAAGATGAATGAATCCAGCAACGATTCGTTTTCGCGAAGACTGATTGACAATTTCTCGCTGCAACTCGTTTGCATCACCCGTGGCGCGCAGGGAAGCTTTCTTTACGATGGAGACACCGCTGATGAACACCAAGGTTTTCGGATAAAAGTGAACGACACAATCGGATCAGGCGATGCATTTACTGCGGGACTGGTCGATGGAATTCTTCGACGGCACTCGTTGGCTGAGGTTAACGAAGCAGCGAACCGCTTGGGAGCGTGGGTGGCAATGAACTCAGGTGCGATGCCGCCAGTTCCACAGCATGGCATCCAGCGGGCGCTGGCGAACTTGAAATGACCATCTCACCAGACCGCAGCATCACTTCGGACCGGCTGAAAGAAATTCTGATGATCCAATAGCGCCTGGATGGCATGCACGACTTCGCTCCCTGTATTCTTCGAGAGTGCGCCGCGAAAGCCGGCATTCTTTGCCTGTTTGCTGAGTTCTTTGGAGACCTGCTGCACCGTGAAGAGCAGCATTGGTAATTCTGGATCTTTACTCGAAATCTCTTTCGCAGCCTGAAACCCATTCATGTCAGGCATTGCAAGGTCTAGTACCACCACGTCCGGCTTCAGCTGTGCGACTTTGTTTACCGCCTCGTGGCCATCGCTTGCATCCGCGCACACACTCCAGCCGCCGTGAGTCTCAATCAGACGTCGGAGTAGACGCCGGATCGAAGCATCGTCATCCGCAATCAGAATTCGGACAGGCATAGGCAAGCGCAGCTGTTCCGATTATTCAGAAACACGCCCGGAACCCATTATGACGTTTCGGACAGTCTTAACCGCAATACCCTTAATACCGGATTACTCCTCGGTTTCCAGGTAAATCTTGGACAAGCAACTCAGTTCGATGATGGTCTTTTATACTTCGGAGATCAGATATGAGGATCTCCGGACAATTCCTGTTTGTGCGACTTCTTGCTTGCCTGGGCGGCTGGATTCTTTTTTCCACTTGCGGCCTTGCGCAAACCGCATCTAAATTTCCCCCGCTTGAACGCTGGAGAACAACCATCCTGAGTGGCAATGTCAACGCTCTCAACCAGCTTTACAGCAGCAATCCCCCGGCTCGCGTATCGGTAGTCACGAAGAACTCGGCAGAAATTTCTGCTCGGGAGGACGCAGAATTCTGGGCTGGACTCAAGGCCCAGCATGTCTCGCTGAAAGTTTCGCAGGTAACTTCGCCTCGAACAGAACTTCGCGAAGTCTCGTTCCAGGCCAGCATCACTCCCGCCCCTCCAGGGCGCACCTTGTACATATTGGAATCGCAGTTGTGGCAGCAGCAGGCGGGTACCTGGCGTCTGGTAGCCGTGGAGCGCACCGACGCGCGTAAACTCGAACAACCACTTTCCATCGACGAGAAACTCTATCCCAACGCCAGCGCCGCCCGGCAGGACATTCGAAATGCTCTCGCCCGCGCAACCAAACTGAAGAAGCATGTGCTTGTGGTCTTTGGCGCCGACTGGTGCTACGACTGCCACGTTCTCGACAAAGCTTTTTTGCGATCCGATATTGCTCCCGTGCTTCACTCAGGTTTCGAGGTAGTACATGTGGATGTGGGTGAAGGAGACAAGAACCAGGATCTGATGAACCAGTATCAAGTCCCAATGAGGCGTGGCATTCCCGCAATAGCGGTCCTCGATGCAGACGGAAAGTTGCTGTACAGCCAGAAAAATGGAGAGTTCGAGCGCGCCCGCGTTATGGGCCCCGAAGATCTCCTCGATTTTCTGAACAAATGGAAGCCCTAGGCGCAGTAGATTCTGCTCTCTCGGCTGATAAAGCTCGGCTGATAAAGGGAGATGAAGTTGATAAGAATCAAAAAAGCGTCTGAAATTCAGACGCTTTCTCGAACACCCAAAGTGTTTTAGCTGATGTGCTTTTCCAGTCGCTTCTGAATCTGGTCTTTTGGTACATAGCCCACAATCTGCTCCTGTACCTGGCCGCCCTTGAAGAGCAGCAGTGTCGGGATACCTCGCACGTTATACCGCATCGGAGTGGCATTGTTGCGGTCCACATCCATTTTGCCGATCTTCACCTTCCCCGCGTATTCAGTTGCGAGCTCATCCACAATCGGAGCAATGGCGCGACATGGTCCGCACCAAGCCGCCCAAAAATCCACCAACACGGGCGTTTCTGACTTCAGTACGTCGCTGTCGAAATTCGCATCCGTCACTTCAATAATTCCGTTTCCTGCCATTGTTCCTGATCCTCCAAGGTTTTGTGCACTGCGGTTATCCTAGCACTACGTATTGGATGCCGGAGCAGCAAGAAAGTCGCAGGAGCAGAAGCCCTCACCTGTCAGGCATAAGTCTTCAACCCTCACCAAGACCCGGCCAAGTGTCCGGGAACGTCGTACGCGATACGGCCGGCACAGTCCCCCGCAAGTAAGTGCTCTTGACTGGCCTTGGCGGTACACAGTCAAACTAATTCTCTCCGGTATTCGTCTGCTCTACAGCACTCCACAACGGATATCGCACGCCGGCGAGCCGGTTAATCGCTAATGCCTGCAATACCAGCAGAAGCACCGCAACTTCGATGATCACCAGCTCGCGAGGTTTCGAAATAATGCCGAGAGAAACAATGAGCGTGGTCGCGCCAGCGGGCGGGTGGCTGACATCCAGTAGAACCATGAGTGCGCCGGTGGCTGAGAGCGAAAGCGCCGCTGCCAGAATTCTCGGCCAGAAAATTCCGGGATGTACCCCGAAAGGCTGCGCTCCGGCTCCAGTAATAGCGTATGCGGCATAACCACAGATTAAGCCGATTGCGTGCCCGAAGATCGTATTTCGTGGGCTGGAGGATTTTGCCATTGGCGAAAAGAAGAGAAGGTAAGCCGTGGGACCGAGCGAGGGAAAGACAAATGGGTTTCGGCTCACTAACGCTAAGAGTGCCAGGACAGCAATCGTAATGAACCCATTCACAAATACGTAAACCGAGCGCACGATTCGTGGTGGGAAGTGGTTGACCAGCCAAACCAGCCGCAGCCGCCGGAGAATAAACAGAATGTGATCAGGGCCGCCGTGCTCGCCAGCCGCCCAACTGAGCTTGCGCACTAGATATTGGGCAGCAGATCGAAATATTCGTCGTCCTCATTTTTGCCGCCCTCTCCTTTGCCGATCAATTTCTCCGATTCGATGAACTCGATTCGCTCGATCCACTTGACCATCTTGTAGCCAAGTTGATTTTCGACCCGCAACCGCAGAGGGGCTCCGTAAACTGCCGGTAACATCTGCCCATTCATGCGGTACGCCAGCAGACATTGTGGCTTCAGCAGGTTTTCAAGGCTTTGCGTGTCGTAGTAGTGTCCACCGTACAGTGCTTCTCCAAAGGAGAAGAATGCGGCAACTTTAGCCTCCGGCCTCGGCTTCACCAGTTCAATCAGTCTTTTCATGGGAAGCCCACTCCACTTCGCAATGCCGCTCCATCCCTGAATGCAATGGTGCATAGTAATGTGCTCGACCTCGCCCATATGCTCAAGGTCCACCAGCGAGAGTTCAACCGGATTCTCGACCAGACCCTCCACCTTGAGCCGGAAGTCTTGAAATCCAGTTTCCACCAAGAGCTTCCAGTCTTCCCGCACCGGCACCTTTCCATTCGGCCAGAAGTACGGTGAGATCTGCTGCTCTGTGTACTTCTGCTCGGGCAGCAGACGATTCAACGTGAGTAACTGCATGGGATAAGTCACGACCTTAAGCGCATGTTGCAGCCCGCGCGGATGGTACCAGGAAATATAGTGCGCTACGATCCACGACAGAATAACTACTCCTATGCCCAGAAAACCGAGATACATTCCCAGATGTCCCTCGTCGTCAGTGCCCATGACGATGTGGTTCATATTTCGGGCGAAGCCGGTCATCACCACCAGGGTGACGTGAACAATCAGGAATGACAGGAAGCCGACCATGTTCAAAAAATGAATCGAGCGAGCCGCCTGCCTTCCGCCGAAAATTTTCGGATACCACGAGAATCGGTTCACCACTGCTGGCGACATCGCAATGCCGGTTGCAATCGCCAACGGGCCAAAGACAAATACCACGGTGAAATACGCAATCTGCTGCAGCGCATTGTATCCGTAAAAACCATTCGGCTCGGGTGGGAGATGAAGCGTAGCGTAATGGACAAACGTGTTCCATCCCTGGAGCAGCACTAACGGCGATGTCGGCACGATGCGCCGCCACTGCTCGGTGTCGAACAGCATGATGATGAAGAAAATCCCGGTGATGATGAAGCCGTGGACGTCGATGAAATGCCAAATCCTCGCAACACCGATGGTGTGCCGATACCCAGGCGTGCCAACCATCGGAGAAATATAGCGAGCGTCGTCCTTCGCAGTCCAGAGCCGATCTCGTGGGACCTTGAGTGGCGTGAAACGGATCCATTCACTTCCTGGCGTGCACCCATCATTGAAGTACAGGCGCGGATGGTCCATCAGAATCGACAGGCCACTGCGGATCAGCAGCATCACAAAGAGAAAGTTGAAGAAATGGCAGTAACGGACCCATGCCGGAAAACCACGCGGCCCTGAAAAGTTGTTCGGATAAGTCTGCGGGACCGGCGGGACATGCGGCATACCGGCCACCGCAACTTCGATCCACGCTGCCGCGATCACAGCCACGATGAATACTGCGGCGCCAATAAGAATGGACGGTCTAATCCAGATACGAAACCGGCGATCCGGCGGATAGTGAACCGCTCGGTGCGCAGCATCGAAGGAGATCATACGGCCTCTTTGTGTGCCTTGCCGCTAAGATACTTGATTGTCGCGACTACCGAAAGTGGTCGAAAGGGAGCATCTCACAATCATGCGCTGTAGCGTGATCGCTCTCTTGATTGTATTGGCTGGAACGTGTACAGCCGCGCAGCAGCCGCCTTC
>DATBIE010000209.1:0-10077 GCA_036557105.1 Terriglobales bacterium | reverse complement strand
ACGCCGATCATGTCGATCATGTTCAGCGTGGTCGCGCTCCACAGACCGATGCCACGGATCAGTTTCGTTTCGGATTGGGGATGGGCCGGCATAACGAGCTTCCAGCTACTAGCCGCTAGCTTTTAGCAATCAAAACAAACGCGCCGTTCGGAGCGGCTTCCGCGACTTCAAGGAATGCATTCTAAAAAGTGAAAGCAGATTCCTCATGGCTCAAGCCATTCGGAATGACAGCTGCCAAGATCTATTTGCCCGCGCTAACTAAATTCACAAACAGCCTGATTGCACCTGGTACTCCCGCCGGCAATTGGCGGAAGAACGCGTATCCGGTGTAGATGTATGTCCCCTTGCCATACTTCGCAACGAGCAATCCGCCCTTCTGGTCAGGCTCATTCGGGTCGTGACACGAAAGCAGCGGTTGGAAGTGGCCGTCCCACGAGCTCATAAAGTAAAGCCCTCGCTCCTGTACCCACCCGTCGAAATCCTTTTGCGTTATTTCGTTCGGACGATGAAAGATCGGACTGTCAGGCGCGAGAATCTGCACCGGCGCGTCTTCGACCGACACTCGCTCGCGGCTCAGCTCGGCGGGATATGGCGTAAGGTGGTTGCTATCAAAATCTCCGACGCTGTTGTTGTTCTGCACGATCAATGTTCCGCCATTGGAGACGTAATTGAGCAATTTCTTGTTGTTATCAACGAGTGCCTTTTGGGTATCGTAGGCGCGCACGCCGAGAACAATCGTCCCATATTGGGTGAGATCTTCTGTCGGCAATTTGTCCGCTGGAAGCAAGGTCACATTCATTCCGATTTCCTGCAGCACGCCAGGAATATCGTCGCCCGCACCCATGATGTAGCCGACCTTGAGGTCATGCGGGACTTTTACGTCCACCAGGCTGATGTGCTGCAACGCGGGCTGAAAATAGTAGAAAGATCCGAGGTCCTGGCGCGTTACAAGCGTGTAACTTTCTGAGTATTGTTTACCTTGGCTGCTCAGGACTGCACGTACGGGCACTTCGCCCTGCTTCAAAGAAGGCAGCGAGATTTTGAACTGGAATGATTTTTCTTCCCCGCGATGTGCAAGCGAGACTTGCTCCTCAGGCGGCGAAACTTTCGAACCGGACGGAGCCTGCAATCGCAACACGCCGGTTTGAGTGCCATCCAGGGCGGAGCTGACCTTTACGTCGATCTCAACAGGAGCTGCGGTGCTGGTCGGCACAACCTGATCTCCCGGTTCAACGGCAACCGAAAAAGCGGGCACAATCGCCAACTTCTCTTTCCATTGATCGCCTTGCACTTTGATCGGAACAATGATCGGCGCGGAAACTTCCGGAAGCTTCACACTCGCCGTTTGGGTTGGGCTCTGGGAAGCGAGCGTCGGCACGACATATTGAGCGTTAACAACCGCAGCAGGGGTCGACGCGAAAGGCAATGTAATGAGCTGCGGCTGCTCGACTGTGTAAACGGCCTGCCGCTGCGGGTCGTTGCGATGAAAACCTGGTTTGGTGAAATTCGTTTCCGGCAGCCGCAAATGAAAGACATGCTCGAGGTCTTGTCCGGGCGCGACGTTGGACTGTTTAGGCTGGTCATCGATTACCTGGCCATGATCGGTGACGGCGCCTTCGATCTTCAGATTGTTCAGTGCCAGCGGATATTGTGATCCGTTGTGAAAAGTAACTTTGACCGCATATTCCTGCCCCGGTGAAATTCCGGTGATTGGGCGATTGTCGGCTGAATTTGAAGATGGGGAGATCATTGATGTCTGCAGAGTGACATTGAGCGCCAGGTTAATGGCATCACTCGCTTGCTCTTCTTTGTCTTTGATCTTCACGATTGCCGTTTGCTGGTCCGGATTCCTTCTCTGAATTTCGGAGCTGCGGTTGAGCAATTGGAGTGCAGAAATCAACGGGGCAACGGCTGAGAAAGCATTCATCTTTCCTGAATTTGCGGCCTCCGCAATCTTCTCCATGGCCTGTTTTAGTTCTTCTACTGCGCCGCCCCCAAGAGTTGGGCCCAACCCGGCAAGGCTGGTATCAATCCCATCGAACAGGTCTTTTTCATGTCCACTTGAGCCCGCTGTCTTCGGCAGAACAGAATCGGCCAGCTTGTAAAACGCATAGCGCGGTCCTGAGGGCATGGATACATCGCCAAGGCCCTGCGATTCCTGGTGTCGTAGTCCTTCAACAGCAAACTGGGAATACGATATTCCAAGCGCCGGATCTTCTTCGCCGGTGTTGAGCTTGACTGTCCAGTTCTCATCGGGACAAGTGCTGGCGCGAAATCCGCACACATTGCCGGTGTAGAACTTCTTGGGTTGCCAGGGTTGAAGACCCGCTTTGATTTGATCGGGGAAACGGTTTGGGTCTGCCGCCGCACGGAACGCTTCCCTGGCGAGAATGGATGAAGCTTGATGATGACCGTGGCCGTCGCGGTCAGTCCCGGAAAATCGCGCGATTAGTACATCAGGGCGAAACTCGCGGATTACGCGCACAATATCTTGCAAAGGGACGTCGTGCCCTCCCCATTTCTGGAACGTTTCTTCCGGCGTTTTCGAATACCCGAAATCGGCCACACGCGTGAAACGCTGCTCGACTCCGTAGTAGCGGTCGGCAGCAAGCAGCTCGAGCGTTCGCAGGATTCCTAATTGATCTGAAAACGTATCTCCGGTTTTATTTTGGCCGCCTTCGCCCCGCGTTAACGTGAGCAAAAGAGTGTGAACGCCTTTGCCGCGTGATTCCAGCGTGAGCAGGCCTCCATCTTCATCGTCAGGGTGCGCCACGACCATCATGAGCCGTCCGGTATTTTGCAAGCGACGAAATTCCTGCGTCAGCCCCGCAGTCCCAGTGTCCTGCGGCAGAGGGTCGACAAAAGCAGAGGAAGTTCTCGGCGGCGCTGGCTGCGAGGAGGCCCGCGAACAAGCCGTTAGCCCGAGGAGAGTGAGAACAATAACGAGAACAGAGAGAGAACGAAATTTCGATGGCCAGACTTCGACGCCGGCGTATTCCATAGTTATATGAGACTGCTGCTTACGATTGGTGGAAACAAAATTTGTGCTGTTTATGTGATGCGTGTTGAACAGCACATCGGACTGGCGATCAATTCCGAGTCTTTAAAGGCCGTTACATTGACCGGCATCCATTGATTAGGCGCGTGTGTCCCATGTATCCTGATCTTCAAATAATTGTCACTCAGCGCGTCGGTCCAGGGGTCGCGCGAAGCACCTGAGCCAGCGTTCAATGTAATCGCCTCGACGGTTTGTCCGACGAAAGACTGCATGAAGGCGGATTTCTTTTGTGCTGCCAGTTCGCGCAGTATCCGATTACGTTCTCGGGCGATGCCTGTCGGCACTTGGTTCGGCATCCCTGCCGCCGGGGTGCCTGGACGCGTCGAGAACGTGAAGACGTGCAGATAAGTAAACGGCAAGTCTTCGATCATACGGCGGGTCTGGTCAAAATCAGAGTCGGTTTCACCCGGAAAGCCTACCATCACGTCTGCGCCAATGGCCGCATTCGGCATCGCCGCGCGGATTTTCTCGATTTTCTCTCGATAGTGCCACGGCCGGTATCTGCGATTCATCCGCCGCAGAACTGAGTCGCTTCCGGATTGCATGGGGATGTGAGCATGTTTTGCAATGCGGGGCGAGCTTGCGACTAATTCAATAAACGAGTCGCTCCAATCCATCGGCTCGATGGAGGAGATGCGAAGCTTTTCGAGAGAAGTGTGATCCAGAATGGCGTGAACTAATTCTTCCAGAATCGGCGGGCGAGGGCGCACGCCCCACACGGATTCTGCTGCCAAATCTCGGCCCCATCTTCCGAGATTGATGCCTGAGATCACAACCTCGCGATAGCCAGCCGCAACGAGTTGGCCGATCTCACGCAATACTTCCTCGAGCTTGAGCGAACGACTACGGCCGCGCAGAGAGGGAATTATGCAGAATGAGCAGCGATTCCCGCATCCGTCCTGTATTTTCAAGTTGGGCCGCGTCCGCTCATTGGCCGAGTCAAAGACTGGCGCCGCGAGAAGCGTGGTATGCGCAAAAATGTCTGAAACAAAAATCCTTTCATCGCGCGAATGCGTTGAAACATTTTTTTGTGCCAGTTCGGCGAGGGGTATGAAAGATTTGGTTCCAGAGTTGTCCTTCTCAGACTGTGCACGAAGAATGATTTGTGCAAGATTGTGTTTGTGAGAGTTGCCGACTACGCAAGAAACACCAGGCAGGGCTGCAATTTCTTGCGGCGCGCGCTGGGCATAGCAGCCGGTAACTATTACCTCGCACCCGGGGTTATTGCGACGGACGCGACGAATGGCGGCGCGAGCGTCACGCTCCGCCCAAGTTGTTACAGCACAAGTATTAAGCACCACCACCTCGGCGCTGGCGAGGTCGTTGGCCCGATCGAGCCCCCGTTGCCGGAACTGCTCTTCAATAGCAGCGCCGTCGGCCTGGGTCGCGCGGCAGCCGAAATTTTCCACGTAAAAGCTGGGCACCGCACTATACTAACGTACTAACAACTCCGAAATTTGTCGGAGTCCATGCAGTTTCGCATTCGAGGGATTTATGAAGCGCAGGATTCTGCTGGTGGATGATGATGCAACCGTACTGCTGACGCTCAAAGCAGTGCTTGAGCTGAACCAATTTGATGTGCACACGGCAGCATCCGCAGCCGAAGCCCTGCAGAAACTCGCCTCAGGCGAATATGAGATGGTTATCACCGATTCGCGGATGGAAACCGATGATGCTGGGTTTCATGTGATCCGAGCGGCGCGGCAACAGAGTTACGATCCTGCGACTGCGTTGCTTACTGCGTATCCTCCGCGAAATATCGACTGGAGAAACGACAGCGTACAGTCCGTGCTTGTGAAACCAATTGGCACGCAAGACCTCTTGCGACAGATCGAAGCGTTGCTCGTGCGTCATCAGGATGAGAAGCAAACACGCGCGCGTCTGGCGCACTTCGAGACAGTGGCTCCCGCAAATGAGCAGAAGGCCAGCTAGCGGGAGTGTCCTGCTGGCCTTTTGATAGATCCCGGCAAACTTAAATTGATTGCGCTACGCCGTTGCGGCATGACGCCTTTCGCGGAAACACTCCCGGCAAAATACCGGTCGTCCTTGGCTGGGACGGAACGGGACGGTGGTTTCTTTCCCGCATTGTGAGCACACGGCGTGCGTTTCCACCTTCGCACGCGGTTGAAACCCCGGCCGCACTGCCGTTGCTCCTACCGCCGCAAGGCGCTTACCCTTGCACGCCTTACAGCGTTTGGGCTCGTTTTTGAATTGTTTGTCGTGGAAAAATAATTGTTCGCCCGCGGTAAAGATAAAGTCCGTACCGCAGTCAATACACTTCAGAGTCCTGTCCTGGAATTCCATCCGGCGCTCCTTTGGCCCAGCGCACGGTCGCAGTTTCATCTGCGCCCTGCGTGATCGTGCCCCCTCTGAACTGCTACCCTGGGTTCGGCCCTCCGCACGGGGAAGTGTGCGGGACAATGCTTCAAGCCCTGCAGGAGAAAAAGTCCGCCAGAACGGCGACCTGATGAAAGGCTTGGCCGCAACTTTGGCTGCGGCCCTACATCGTTCATTCCTGCTCTTTGCGTTGTTTCTTGCGGCTACGTTTACGGGCGAGCGCTTCTTTCACGCGCTTTTTTTCGCCTGGCTTCAGGTAAAAGGAGTGTCGCTTCACTTCCTTGATGACGTCTTCCTGCTGCACCTTCCGCTTGAATCGACGCAGAGCGTTTTCTAGTGACTCACCTTCCTGCAATCGAACTTCTGCCAACTAAAACTACACCCCCAGACTGGTCCTGGTTGAACTCGTCTGTTATTGCAATTTACCCGCATAAAGTCAAGGGATATTGCAATTCTGGCTTCCAGAGCTGAGGTCCGAAATGCTCAAAATCTCATCCGAAGAGCGAATTGAATCTGCCGCGGCGCGTAGGCATTCATGGCTCGCATGAAGTTCGTGGGCACCTGATAATACGCAGGGAAGTAATTGATTCCAATGTGCTTAGTGTCGAAATTGAATTGTGCGGCGTTGCTGATAGCACCATCGCTGGTGAGCTGAAAACGGCTATTCAGGCGATTGAAGAGATTGAACGACTCTGCTGTGAGCTCAACCGTGCAGCCGTTTCTTGCGTAGAGCCGCCGCGACAGGCGCATGTTCGCGCTGATATAGTCCGGCCCAACAAACGAATTTCGCCGCACGCCAGGCAAACGATCATTCCCGTAGTTGCCATCTTGATTGGCATCGCCCGCGACGGTTGCATCCACTGGCATTCCGCTTCCCGCAGTGACAACGCCTGAATCTTTCCATCCTTTCGTCAGAGTGCCGAGCCAGCCGTGTCCGCCATTCAGCGCACGAGGTTCATAGATCCACGAAAGCACGAAGCGATTGCGTTGGTCAGTCACGCTGTTCGCGCGCTCCGCGTTGGGCGAATAGGAGTCCTGCACCGTCGCAGGACGGCCGGCGACAAGCGCATCCTGACCGTCATCCATCGCGTGCGCGTATGTGTAGCCGAGCCTGAAGTAGAGTCCATGAGTCATTTGCCGTCGAATCGAGATCGTCGCACCGTGGTACACACTGGATGCCGCGCTCTCGAACACATCGATGGAACCGAGCTGCGGTATGGGTCGGGCCAACGGATTAATGCACGGTGGAAATGGGCAGGTTAATGAATCGGTGAGCTGCCACGTGGCGAAAGTCTCTTCTGAGCCATAGCCCAGCAGGTTGAGTCCTGACGCATCGTAGATGGGATATTGAACGTTGGCCGGTGGGGGTAAATTCACGTCGCGGGCGCGAATCAGGTTCTGCCCGCGAACGAATGAATAGGAAATTTGGGCAACTACGCGGTTTGCGATCTCCCGCTCCAGGGCAAGGCTGGCCTGATGAACTTCGGGCGAACGAAAGTTGCGCGAGAACGCGGAGATGTCGCTCTCGGCAAATTGCATGAGGCTCGGAGGTACGGAGCACACCGTAGCCAGCAAAGCACAATTCACGAGGGAAAACGGATATTGAGGGAAAACCTGTCCGGCGTAGAAGTTCGTTTGGTTTAAAAAAATTGAATTGGGCATCAATCCATTGCGAGTTTCAACAACAGAGTTGTAGATCTGTGGAATGCGTGGATAGAACAGGCCGTAACTCACACGTGCTACCAGCGGTCGATTGTTTCCAAACGAATAGGAAAGCCCGACTCGCGGCGCGAAGTTTTTCGTGTTGAGCGGCACCTTGCCGGAATCCGGCCACAATGGGTTCGTCTTCAAATATTTTGTAACGAAGGTTTGAAGATCGTATCGAACGCCCAGACTCACGTCGAAGTGGTCGGTCACGCGGACCATGTCCTGTGCGAACGCGGCATATTCATTGGTATCAGGATGGCTGACGGCAGGTCCGAAATCCTGAAAATAATAATGCGGGACCTGGTGCGCATATGCACGTAGCGGCGTCAGCTCCAGGCCTCCGATTTCCGGCTGAAAAGTAAACGGATTAACTTTGATCGGATCAAAGAGATATTCACCCCCGAAATTCGAGGGGAAAAAGTCATAGATCTTTGTGAGCAGTGCATCGCCGCCGAATTTCCACGAGTGACGGGACCCTTCGCGGCTGATCGTTTCCGCCATATGCGCGCGGTGCTCACGGTTCTCACGCGGCAGAATTGTCGATCGGCCCATTCCATCGAGAATGCCTGGAATACGTGACAGCGTCGAATCCGAATTACTAGCAGACCACTGGTGATCCAACGAGTACTGCGCGCGTAGGTGGCTCACGGTGTGGAAGGAGAGGCCGCTGGTGAGCGATGCCGTGGCCGTTTCCGTTTCCACGTTCTCGATTCCATTATCTGAGATCGCGTAGGTAGTCAGAGGGCTGGACGGATCGAGGAACACATTGTTGGACCCCGAGTATCGCGACATATTCACGCGCAGTGAAAGCTGGTTACGAGGCGAGAGCGTTAGGTCCAACTTCGCGAAAGCTGCGTTTCCCATCAACTTTGAGGGGAACGATCCAGCCTCCTTTGATAATTGCGCTGCGGTTGTGAATACTAACGCCTCATCATCGGTCTCATAGTCGCCAGGAGTTACGGGGCCGGCATAAGCCTGCGGGACAACCGAATTTGTGCCATTCACGAAGCGCACGACCGTCGGCTCATGAAAAATGTGCTGATCGTATCCGGCGAAGAAAAATGCGCGGTTTCGCTTAATCGGACCGCCGAGCGTGAACCCGAACTGATGTTGCTGATCATTCGGCTTGATGTCCAACTCGGGATCGCGAGCGTCAAAGCTACTGTTGCGTAGGTAGTAGAAGACGCTGCCGTGGAACTTGTTGGAGCCAGATTTGGTGACTACGTTTACGATTGCGCCGCCAGATCGTCCCGATTCAACGGAGATCGAGTGCGATGAAACCCGAAACTGCTGGACTACTTCGTTTGAGAACTGGTAGGGGGCTCGATATCGTCCTCGGGCCTGCGAAAAGAAGGCGTTATTGTTGTCGGTGCCATCGACCAGGTAGCTGGTCTGAAAGCCGCGAATTCCCCCAAAAGAAATATCACCGTTGGAACTCGAATTTCGTCCTCGGGGATCCTGCTTTGCCTCAGGGGTAAGCAATGACAGGTCGGTGAAGCGCCGTCCATTGAGCGGCAGGTTGGCAATTGCCCGCTCGTCAATCAACGTTGAGAGGCCACGCGGCTGAGTTTGGACGGTCTGTGCCTCGGCCGAGACGGTGACGCTTTCGCGTATGCCGGCAACCTGCATCTTGAATCGGATTTGAGTGATTCCGCCGATAGTCACGCGCAGAAATGGGCTAAGTTGCGGAAACATTTTCTCCGCGGTCACGCGCGCCGAGTAGTCGCCTGGTGGCAACAGTTCAAAGGCAAAACGGCCTTGCGAATCTGAAACCTGTTGGTATTTAAATCCCGTGGCGTTATTGATCAATGCGATAGGTGCGCCTTTAAGAGCACGCCCGGAAGGATCAACGACGCTCCCCCGAATGGAGCCGGTGGAACTATCTTGAGGAAAGCACTGTAACGGGAGTACAAAAAATGCCGCAATGCAAATGATGAAGCGCCGCATGGAGTCACTCCGATGGCGAAGTGAGTCCAGCCTCGACGGGAGACGGATTGCTTATAGCAGAAAGTATGACCTGTGTCAGTGATTTGTTTAGAAAAGTTGAGAGAGATTCCCGAAGAGGGAAATTATGGTAGCTTCATAATTCTCTCAAGAGCTTTCACCGCAGAGATCGCTGAGTTCGCCGAGAAGGTTTATCTTGTTTTCTCTTGCGCTCTCAGCATGCTCGGCGATGAAAAGGTTTCCCGTCATTTCGAATGATCCGTGTTTACAGAGGCATTTCGCCGACGATTCCGAGTTCCTGCTACGTCGATGATTCTGCGCAGATCATCGGCGACGTTGTGCTTGGCGAGCATGCCAGTGTGTGGATGAATGCTGTGCTGCGAGGGGATGTACATTCGATCCGCATCGGAGCGTACTCGAACATTCAGGACTGTAGCGTGCTGCACGGGATGAAAGAGCAGTACGGCGTCTTTCTCGGCCAGTATGTGACCGTGGGACACAATGTGACGCTGCACGGGTGCACGATTGAAGATTGTTGCTTGATTGGGATGGGATCGATCATTTTGAATGGGGCGCGGATTGGAGCGGGATCGATCATTGCGGCAGGGACGCTGATTCCTGAGAAGACAGTCGTAGAGCCGGGCTCGTTATGGATGGGATCGCCGGGAAAGTTTCGCCGCAAGCTGGAGCAGAAAGATCAGGAAAGCATCATGAGGTACGCGAATAATTATTTGGCGTACAAAGATGCGTATTTGGCAGAGAGATAGCTGTTAGCACTGAGCAATCAGCATTCAGCCACAAAAAACGTGATGTCATCCTGAGCGAAGTTTGATCTTGGCGCGCAGCGCAAAGATCAAACGAAGTCGAAGGGCCTATGTAACTCCCGCCTGGCAAATCCAATTTCAAGGTATTCTCATAATTGCACGGGGAGAATTCCCTGAGGTACTGTGTCGAGCGAGCGGTCTTGAGCTCCCTCGGCTTTGCTCGGGATTTCGGCAGCGGGCTCAGACGCCCGCTAATCGCCTCAACTT